>NZ_VCDN01000070.1:0-45723 GCF_033949405.1 Xenorhabdus santafensis
ATTTTCCGTTCTTTTGTATTCGCTTTTGTTGCCCATGGCGTCCATGAATGCCTTTTCGGAAGAGGAAAGAACATTCGAGGGCAAGGCAGCATCAGAAACCTGGTTAAATTCAACAGCTGCACCTACAACAGAAAAAGATAATGCCGGGGTAATTGCCCAAAACATCCAACGGGTCAGCAATCTTCTGTCCTCGTCCCCCGCCGAGTTGACTGAGCAGGCTAAATCTTATGCCTTAGGGCAAGTCAACAATACTCTGGCCAGCCGAGCCCACGACTGGTTGTCTCAGTTCGGCACCGCCAGAATTAATTTTGCCCTGGATAGAAAAGGGAAATGGGATAACAGCGCGGTCGATTTGCTGCTGCCTCTGTATGACAACAAAACAAATTGGCTGGCATTCACCCAATTGGGTTACCGACACAAAGACAGCCGCCATACCCTCAATCTCGGCGTGGGCGCGCGTTATTTTACGCCTAGTTGGATGTACGGGATCAATACCTTCTTTGACAATGACGTGACCGGAAAAAATAAACGGGTAGGCGTAGGCGGTGAAGCCTGGACAGATTATGTCAAACTTTCGGCCAACACCTATTGGCGGGTCACTGAGTGGCATAACTCCCTCAAAGGCAAAGGCATTGAGTACGAAGAGCGCCCGGCCAATGGGTTTGATCTCAACGGTGAATTCTACTTACCCTCTTACCCCAACTTGGGCGGCAGACTGGGGTATGAGCAATATTTTGGGGATAACGTCGCCTTATTCAATCGTGAAACCACACAAAAGAATCCCGGTTTGGCCAGGATCGGCGTGAATTATACCCCGGTTCCTCTGGTAACCATGGGTGTGGATTACAAATACGGCAATGGCGGAAAAAGTGAAACCCTGTTCCAAGCCAACCTGAATTACCGTTTCGGAACCCCTTTTGAAGCGCAGATTACGCCGCATAATGTAGATTCAATGCGGACACTGGCGGGAAGCCGCTACGATCTGGTGGAAAGAAACAACGATATCGTATTGGATTACAGGAAAAAACCGGAATTCAATATCACCCTGCCCAATCTCCTGAGCGGCTATAGTGCCCAATCTATGCACACGAACGCCACGGTAATCTCCGAAAGGTCGGTAAAACCCATTAACTGGCAGGTGGATAAACAATTCTTTGATAATGGCGGAAAGATAAGCCCTCAGGGCAACCGGGTTGGTTTGGTACTGCCCACCTACAATACCGCCGCTGATGCAATAAACGACTATACACTCAGGGCCAACGCCGACAGTGAAGATGGCAGGCAAAGAGCAACCCAAATGAAGGTGACGGTTGAGCCGTTTATCGTGAAATCGCACAGTATCAAGCCAGCAACAGATGGCCCCATGATTGCCAATGGCAAATCTGCTTACAATCTGGCTGCCGTCATCACCCACAGCACGCCACATAACATCCCCCTGAAGGATCACACGTTCTCAAACGTGAAATGGTATCTCAAACCAAAGAATGATAACGCGACACTGACGTGGGATAAAGCAGGGAGAACCAACGGTGAAGGCCAGTTGACCGCCACCCTGACCAGTACCAGCCCATTGCACAAGGATACCCAGATTTATCTGGTAATGGATGGCATGAGGGATGCTAAGATAGGTGGCGAAGGCAGCGGAGACGGCGGAGGCGGCACAGTCAACTTCGACAGTGTCAAGTTCGACAATGAAATGCACCAAGATCCCGCAGGCCCCCTGAAAGGCAACGGTAGCGACACGTACACGTTTAAAGTCAAAGTACTTGATGCCCAGAATAATCCGGTCAGAAACCAGGTCATTTCCGGTGTCACCTGGAAAATCAAAGATAACAGAGGCGCAAAAGATCAGCTGACGTTGGTGACGCCTGAGAACGCCAAAACCGATGGCGAAGGGAATTTAGTCGCACATCTAACGAGCCATTATGGTTTTGATGAAGTCATTGTGGAAGCCACCCTGAATTCCGCTACCGATAATTCATCCACTGATAAACCCTCCACCAATGTCATTAAAACCCTGACATCGAACCCAGTGAAATTTGAGACAGTTTCACAAGAAGCCGGCATTCTGCTGCAGTCAGCCATTGCGCCGAATTTTAAGCTGGAATTCCCGCCTGAAATGCAACAAAGGCCTCACAACATTCATGAACAATTGGAAGTGTACCTGACCCGGAAACTGCCCGGTGAAACAACGGCATCACCGATAAAAAAAGATGCGGCGGGTTCGTCAGAACACATCCAATTCAGCCCTGCTAACAGCACACAAAACCCGCTAATCATACATGAGAATGGCAAGATTACATTCCCCTTGCCTGTCTGGATCACTGAGTTTAAACAACCACCTCCAGTTACTGAGGTCACTGCGGACATCACGGATACCGCAACAGGGGCCAAATCAAAATACACCTATAACTTCAAGCCTCAACAATTCTACTATAACCCCAACATATTTCAGGAGACGTATATTGGTTTTAAAAACAATAAAGGCGGCCAGAATATTAACCCATCGAAGACCTGTTTAAATCAGATCTACTATGCTGATAAACCGGAGTACACTGTATTTATAGACCCGGTTTATACTAGTCTAAGGGATTTATTCGATGAGTATGGTTCCGGTAAGTATGGTGCTGCAGATCCATATCTTGGCATCTTCAATAATTCAACTCATTCATCCAATTATATAAACTTTATGGGGACCCCAACAAATACACTTGAGCCTGAGTACAGCTACTTCCTACTGTTCGATTACACAACGAATTCAGTAATACCACGGACTAATTTAGCCCCCCCTGATTTGAACGCAGAAGAAACTCGAATGTACAACTTAAACCAGCCACCGTACAGAAAGCTGACAAAAAAAGAGATGGAAGAAGGGTATGAACAGGGAGATATAAGAAATCCATACCACATAGAAAACGGGAAGGACGTACTAAAAGGGCATGTACTTTGCTTGCTTAAACTTGTTGATTATTGATAATTATTAATGATAAGTTAAATTAAGATAGGAAAAACAGACCCAAATATTATTGGGTCTGTTTTTCAGATAATGTCAAACAGTAATTCTAATCCCAAAACCAGGTAACCAATAGCCCCGCATTGCAGTAATACCCTACCTGACGCTCTACCACGCAACCGAAAAATCTGAGGATTTTACACCTCTTTTCGCTATAATACCCCGCACTCCATTTTGGTTTGAAATTGAAGGAAACCTTTTATGAGCCTGAACAACGTCCCGGCGGGTAAAGAACTGCCTGAAGATATCTATGTCATCATTGAAATCCCTGCGAATGCAGATCCTATCAAGTATGAAGTAGACAAAGAGTCTGGTGCTCTGTTTGTAGACCGTTTCATGTCAACTGCTATGTTCTATCCATGCAACTACGGTTACATTAATAACACACTGTCCCTGGATGGCGACCCTGTGGATGTGCTGGTTCCAACTCCATACCCGTTACAGCCAGGCTCTGTTATTCGCTGCCGTCCTGTCGGTGTTTTGAAGATGACCGATGAATCCGGCGAAGACGCGAAATTAGTTGCTGTTCCGCACACCAAATTAAGCAAAGAATACGATCACATTAAAGATGTGAACGATCTGCCAGAATTACTGCGCGCGCAAATCACTCACTTCTTTGAACACTACAAAGATCTGGAAGCAGGCAAGTGGGTTAAAGTCGACGGTTGGGATAACGCCGAAGCCGCTAAAGCTGAGATTGTGGCTTCTTTTGAACGTGCTGCAAAAAAATAATCCGTATGGATAACAACGGATTTTGATTTCAAAAAAACCTCTGTATTTGTACAAAAAACAGAGGTTTTTTAGTTTGCTTCTCGATTTTATAAAATTAAATTAAAGCGATTCAATGAACAGCCAGAAAAACCTCTGGCCTCTATCCTTCTTCATGGCGTTTCAACCAATCACCACTTGCTATCCGGCACAACCCTTCAACAGGCAATTGATAAAGATAAATCCATGCCTTGCCGTAAGGTGTTGTAATCAGTTCCCTTAGATATTCCTGAGAATTCTTTTTCAATTCATCCAGTTCTGTCAGGATAGATGGCGTAATGCGATAGACTTCGCACTCAATTGTCCCTTCGCCACGAATAACCGCCGGATAATGCCCCAGATCATAAATTTCATAACCTTCTAATCTGTGTTCCCCTAACAATTGGGCATCCGTCATCCAGTGATGATTACCTTGCTTGTGCCTCAGGCTACCATAAACAATAACTCGCATTTTAAAACTCAAACTCATAGAGCAGATCTAAAGCTCGATCAATACCAGATACTGCTTCCAGATACAATCTTGGCATAACTCGATAGCGTAATGTCAGTGTCGCCAAAGAGTCAAAAATACCAACACCATACTTCACTTGTAAGTCATTGGTAATCCTTCCACTTACAACCACCTGAGATTTGTCACCAACACCTTGTGTATCCAAAGCCAGATCAGAAACACCAAAGGTCTTTCCAATCTTACCTAATAATTGACCACTCTGGGCAACCCCCAAGCCAATCAACATAGCCGTCATCTGGGAGCTATCCGATCCCCCTTTTTCCAAGCCTTGGCCGCGCAAAATATAGGAAAGCGCTTCTTGTTGTGATTTTGCAGGCTCAGAGAAAACCTCTACTTTGAGTTTATTTGCAAGCCCTGACATTTTGATACCGGCAATAACGTTATTTGCCGTCGATTCGGGGTTCCTGATAGCTTCAATATTCAGCAAAGGCTGATCAGGCGGGCCAGAAAATATAATCGTTCCCTTACGTACCATTAAATCTTGTCCATAAACATGGTAACGCCCTTCCGGGATATCTATCTGACCATTCAATCCCAGCCCCTTCCGATCCTGGATAACGTTTAACACGCCGGCCAGCCGTGCTTTTAGGTCAAATGCATCTACGCGCACATCATCACCAACCCGAATATTTAAGTTGCTTTGGATCAGGATGGAAGGTTTTTTCTTCTCTATCGGATGGAGGTTTTTATCCAACATTACTTCATCAGAAGAGATGCTGACCGCTGATTCCGGTAATTCCCGCACTGTAATCCGTGCCCACGGAATATCGATTTTCCCATTGAGTTGCAGCAAATTCGGGCTGGCTTCCAATACAAGATCCGGGCTAACATCCATCTTCACCATCGGTGGAGCAGTAACGCGCAATTTGTCCACCGTCGGTGAAATAGTAACGCGCCACTTATTACCATTGGCGGCAATTTTGGCATACCATGCATCTAAACGACGCCAGTCAGCATTGCCATGCAGATTTAATTGCCCCTGCGGGCTCTTAATCATCCCATTTAAATCAGAACGCGTACCATCAAAACGGACTGACAGCTGGGCCTGTGAGACATTAAATGGCAACAAATGACTGACCATTTGTAGGTTGTCGGCTTTAAATAAGCCGAATAGCTGTGGGCTTTTGGCATTGCCACCAAGACGCAAATTCGCATTTATTCCCCCTTCCATTTTTTCACCTGCAACCAAAATAGGCTTAGCCAAATTTAAGGAGAAGTCTTGTATATCAACATTACCGGATAATCTACGGCTATTTTCTAAATCAGCGACCTGAACATCCCCCTTCAATTGGCCATTTCCAGACAATTTGAAGAGCCATGCTAATTTTGCGCTACCATTTGCCAGCCCTGCATTCAACGTGAGTGATTCAAAATCAATCGGTAACACAGCACCTTCCACAATCTGCCTGACTTGAACACCGCTCCCTTGCAAGGTCACTTTTGCTTGCGGCAATCCTTTATTTTTTGCCCATTTGATATCAGCATTACCGCTGAATATACCTTTAAGCTGGGTATCCTTATCAAGGAATGGCTGAACCAACGCCAAATCAAAACGTTCAAGCGCAATTTGGGCATGACCATTATTTCCTGCTTCAATGGGTTTTGGAATACAGATATGCGCGTTAGGATTGAGCCAACAGTGGGCACCAATCGTGGCTTGTTGCGATAAGTTCAGATAATCAATGGATATTGCTTTGCTTAAACGCCATTCACCAACGGGCGTATCAAAGTAAGTCTTGTTGATACTGCCTTTCCAGCGTTCCTGCTGGCGATAAAAACTACCATTGAGCGCCAGCTGGCCTGAGACCGGATCCCCTTCAATTTTCAGCTGTAAATCATGTTGCCTTTCTGTGCCCTTAGCATTCAGCACCAGATTATTGATAGTCAGATTCGCTTGTTTCAATTGGTGAATAACAACTGATAACTGGCCTTTAATTTGATCTGTCGAGCGGATGTCTCCCTTAATTGTGGCACGATCCAACCGAATATCATCCTGCCACCGGACTCCCCGTGCATTCAGATCCGCCAGAATTTGCGG
This sequence comes from Xenorhabdus santafensis, assembly GCF_033949405.1. NCBI lineage: Bacteria > Pseudomonadati > Pseudomonadota > Gammaproteobacteria > Enterobacterales > Morganellaceae > Xenorhabdus > Xenorhabdus santafensis. Next base: position 6,331 of record NZ_VCDN01000070.1, read on the forward strand.
TGCCTTCATATTTCCGCGCAGTTTAACATTACCCGTAATCAGACCTGCCAAACCAGGCAATAACCCATTTAATTGCGGCGCATTAATGTCGCCATCCAGTTTCCACGTTTCATCCGTAAGCTGCCCTTGCACATTTAATGTATTACGCCCAAAAGCCAGATCAAACCGAGGAATGTCCCACTGACCGGCAGCATTACCCGATGCCTTGCCATGCACGTTCACCACGTTCTCTTTTACATGACCATTGAGGGATATCTCAGGGATTTGGAGCTGCCAACTGCCGCCATACAGGCTGCCGCGCACCGCCATTCTACCCTCAACCTTGGCAGGCCATTCCGGCCACTGTTTGGCGGTATTGATCCCCTCCAAAAGCAGTTTGGCATTCCAACTAACCGCCTTGCCCCAGCCAACAACCCCCGTCACATCCGCTTTCCCCTGTAAGGCTACCAAACGTAGACGGGTTAATCGCAATAGTTCTTCATTTCCTTTCGCATCCAACATTAATGATGCTGGAGGAATGTCATTGCCCTTGATATCAGAGCGCAGAGAAAGAGCGTAATCTTTCGCCTCACCATTCAAACGCAGTTTGACACCATCAAGCTGATATTCAGGCTTGCCTTTTAATGGCCATTGCAATTTTTGGCTCTGTAACGTTAACCGCAGCGGCAAACCTGCTTTTGCCAATTCGGTCTGAGCATCCAAATGGGCAGTTATCGCCCCAGAAAGATGCAGTGCAAGATCAAGCTGCTGCAACAAAGCACCATTGAGCGTTAAATTAATTTTTTGCCCTTGCAGCTCATCCAAATGCGCATCATTTAACTTATTGATATTTCCCTTGATTGCCAGCTTGACCGGCCACTGCTGCTCAAGTTTTGCCGTTCCCTGTATCGTCAGAGAACCTTCCGGTGCCAGCACATTCAAGGTTTTTACATCAATTTGCTGCCCTTGGTTTTGGGCTTGCAATAGCAAATCATTTACCGTGATATCTGTATTTCCGGTCAGGCGAAGATTACGCCCGTGAATACCTTCTACCGTTATATCAAGAGGAATGGGCACATTTGGCAATTCAGATAACATAGGCTTCGCAAACAACGCTTTTAAGCTATCGCCTAATGACTGCTCGCCCGATGAATGTTCCGTTACGACTGGCTGGCCGGTTTTTAGTTTAGTTTTAGGTTTAACCTTAGGCTTTTGATTAATCTGTTCTGGTGATGTCTTTGGCAGCGCCACCAACAACGAATTGATTTCCGTCGGCTTTAATATCAGTTGCTTTTCCCGCCATTGCGCAGCCGTTTTAAATTCGCTCAAATCAATGGCAATATCATCCACTTTGACATGAATATTTTTTAATGAGAGTAAATCCAGCGAGATGGGATAAGGTGTTTGCAATTCGGTCAGGGGTTCAGATTCAGGGGAAGGTTCCGAAGGCGGAAGTTCAGCCGTATTGACCAAAACATTAACGCCTTCCGTCGTCAAGGCATTGACGCACACATGGCTGTGCCTAAAACAAGAAAGTTGTAACGAAAGATGTAAATTATCTGCGCTGACATCTACCCCCGGCATCTGATACTTTACGCCTTTTAGCGTTAAATCGCGCCATCCTCCGCTGACACTGGCGATATCCAGCCCCGGCACCCAACGGGCTGCGCTGTTAATCATAAAATGCAGACCAGATTGGGTGCCGACCAATCCCACAATCGTCACCAATAACAGGCCAACAAACAGCAAGAAAACAATGCTGAGCTTTTTTACCCAACTCATAGCTCAGCCCCCAGACCAATATAAAAATTAACCTTATGGCTGTCTGGATCACCAATTGGCATCGCTATATCAAATTTTATCGGCCCGACTGGGGAAGCCCAACGAACACCAATTCCGGCCCCTGTTTTAAAATTACTCTTTTTAATATCATTCACCGCTTCACCCGAATCAACAAACAACGCACTCCACCAATTCCCATAAACGTTATATTGGTATTCCAATGAACCGACGGCCAGTTTTGATGCTCCAACTAATTTGCCTTTATTATTTTTCGGTGAAATTTTCTGGTAATCATAACCGCGGACACTGCGATCACCACCAGCAAAGAAGCGAAGGTCAGGCGGGACTTTGTCGAACTCATTGGTTTCGATCCAGCCAAAATCTGCCCTCATCACAAAACGGTGATCCTCGTTATATGTTCTGATCCAGACATGGTTTGCCTGAAACACGATAAAATCCACATCGGATTGCCATGTTTTATTAGAAATATCTAACGAATAACGTTGGCTATCACCCCAGGAAGGCATTGTACTGCCTCGCTGGCGAATACGGGTGAGGTTCACCCCCGGATAGAGCAGCATGGTGGTATTTGTTACATTCGCCTGGGTAAAGTGGCTGAGACTCCAGCGAAGATTGACGCCATATTGCCAGCCCGTGGAACGATCCCAATTGCGGGCAAGATTCAGAGTTGCTGTATCTGAAATCGTATCGTTGAGATCTTTACGTTTATAGCCGGTTTGCAGCTTAAAATATTCTTCAAGTGGATTGACTTTAAGCGGCATTTTATAGGATGCATCAATGACTTGTTCTCGTGATGACACATTTAGGTTGGTACTCAGGCTATGCCCACGGGAATTGAGCCACGGTTTTTTCCATTTCACCTGAGCGCGGGGGCCGACATCCATTGAATACCCTCCCCCCAATTCAACATAGTTGGCAGAGCGGGGGGTTAAAGCGGCATCCAGTGGCAATAATTTATCTTTACTCTTATGCCCTGCTTTGAAGTCAGGCACAACAACAGCAGAATTGAACCAGCCGATATCCACTAAGCGACGGTTGAATTCAGCCAGTTGCTCTGAGGTGTAATATTCACCCTGCTTGAATGGAACAAGATTATTCAGGTAACTATCACGGATTTGCGAACCGTGGAATGTCACCTGGCCAAAGCGATAGCGCTGCCCACTGTCAAAATCGAAATTCCAAATGGATTCGTGTAATTCTTTTGACACACCGAGCTCGCTTTTCTTCATCACTGCATCAAAATAGCCTTTTTTGACAGCCAGATTCTTCAATGAATCCTTAAGATTTTCATATTCTTCATGATTAAGCACCACCCCTTCCTTCGGCATATTTTTTTTAATCAGGGTGGCATAATCTTTGTCTGTTTTCGCGCCACCTTCCAGCTCAACGTTCACCTTAGCAACACGTACGGGTTCACCAAGCGTGACTTTTGCTGTCAAAACAGGACGGGTTGGCGGTATATTTTCTTGATAGGTAAATTCAACGGTGGGATCATAATATCCCAATGGACGAAGCCCTTCCTTTATTGCGTTCTCTACGCGGGTACGAAAATGTCTATCAGGAGAAACTTCATCGGTGCTGATATTTGAAAGTCGTATTCTGGCATTCTTTTCCAATTGACCAGAAAGCCCTTCTACTTTCAATCGTAAATTTGCACTATAAGCCGATGGAGTTGCGATAGATACAAAAAGCGCACATATGAGGGGGTATCGTGACACTCGAACTCCTAATATTTATCTATCTGTAAAGTAAAATCCAATAATTTAAAAAGCTGCCATAAATTAATTCTGGTAAAGTTTTAAATATATACAAGCAGCACACAACCATAAATTTCGCGAGTATGAGGAAAAAATTGTGCCAAATCCAGCCAATGAAAGCCAACATGTTTCCGCACAGAATAGCTCATCTGCCAGAAACACTCCTTTAACTGTATCACCCTATCATGCCATCACACAGCATTCGATAGGTAACATTCCTGAAAATATGGAAATTGCCTATGTTGGCATGGGTTGTTTTTGGGGGGTTGAGCGCCTTTTCTGGCAACAGGAAGGAATATACACGACCTCTGCCGGCTACAGTGGTGGCACTACGCCAAATCCAACTTATGAGGAAGTTTGCACTGGCATGACCGGGCATGCAGAAGTGGTCAGAATTGTGTTTGATCCAGCCAAGATCACTTATGCACAAGTGTTGACACTGTTTTGGGAAAACCATGATCCCGCCCAAGGCATGCGCCAACATGGCGATATCGGCACCCAATACCGCTCAGCCCTTTATACTGTTTCGCAGCAGCAGCTTGAACAGGCACTCGCCAGCCGTGAGCAATTTCAACACGCCATGATTCAAAATGGTGATCAACGGACAATTACAACAGAAATCCGTGAAGCCGGGCCTTTTTACTTTGCGGAAGACTATCACCAGCAATATCTCCATAAAAATCCAGAAGGATACTGTGGATTAGGTGGTACGGGTATTTGCTTCCCTCCTGCGAACAAAAACTAGCCGGTTCAATTAGCCCAATGTTATAATAATTGGGCTAAAATTATTTAGTTACCACATTTCGTGGTGATGACTTTTATCGGTATATATTTTTTTATCTCTCTTCCAGTGTTATTCAAATAAAACCTACCCTATTACTGGAGATGAAACACGGATACTTTATGTTAAACAGTTTATTGATAATACTTTTACTTTGTGCGATTAGTGCCTTTTTTTCCCTATCAGAAATTTCATTGGCGGCTTCAAGAAGAATTAAACTAAAACTCATGGCCGATGAAGGAAACATCAATGCCGCTCATGTCCTTAAACTTCAAGAAACTCCCGGTATGTTTTTCACAGTGGTGCAAATTGGCCTGAATGCGGTTGCAATCCTTGCCGGGGTTGTCGGTGAGTCCGCATTTTCACCTGCGTTGAGAACCCTGTTCATGAAGTTTATGAATCCTGAGTGGGCTGACCAACTAGGGTTCATCTGCTCTTTCACTATCGTTACCAGTATCTTTATCCTGCTTGCTGACTTAACACCTAAACGCATTGGCATGATTAGACCTGAAGCTGTTGCCGTGAAAATTGTCAATCCAATGCGTTTCTGCCTGGCTGTTTTCCGTCCTCTGGTTTGGCTGTTCAATGGGCTGGCCGATTTTATCTTCAAAATCTTCAAGATCCCGATGGTGCGCAATGAAGACATCACATCTGATGATATTTATGCGGTCTTTGAGGCAGGCGCAGTCGCCGGGGTGCTACGTAAGCAGGAGCATGAATTAATTGAAAATGTTTTCGAACTGGAGTCCCGCACAGTACCTTCTGCAATGACCTCACGCGAAAGTGTGGTGTATTTTGATAAGAATGAAGATGAAGACAGTATTAAAGAAAAAATCTCCACGCATCCTCACTCAAAATTCCTGGTTTGTGATGGTGACATCGACCATGTCATCGGATATGTGGACTCAAAAGATCTCCTCAACCGTGTTCTGAGTGGGCAAAGCCTCAGCCTGAAAAATGGCGTTCAGATCCGCAATGCCCTGATGATCCCGGATACCCTGTCGCTTTCCGATACGCTGGAGAGCTTCAAAGCTTCAGGAGAAGATTTTGCCATTATTCTCAATGAATATGCCTTGGTCATGGGAGTTATCACACTCAACGATGTCATGACAACGTTAATGGGCGATTTAATCGGTCAGGGGCAAGAAGAGCAAATCGTTGTTCGTGATGAGAATTCATGGCTGGTAGAAGGCGGCACACCGATTGAAGATGTCATGCGTGTTCTGGATATCGATGATTTCCCGGACTCCAGCAATTATGAAACCATCGCAGGTTTTATGATGTTCCGACTGCGAAAAATTCCAAAGCGGACAGATTATGTCAAATTCAGTGGCTATAAATTTGAAGTAGTGGACATTGATAATTATAAAATTGATCAATTGCTGGTGACAAAAGTGGCTTCCCCCAATGTACAAGTTCATCCAGTCAGTACTGAGCAATCGCAGGAAGCGTAAGGCAGGGAAAGCAACGACTGGGATCAAAAAACGGCCGCAAGGCCGTTTATTATACTCATGATGTGCTATCGATAAGCTATGCATCCATCAGTAAACGAGTAACTCCCCGTAGAAGTGAGCCATTGCAGAAAGTTATCCCATCTCGGTTTGTAGGCGTAGTACTTGCTGATTAACTTCACTCATTACGTGGAAATGACGTTTATCCTTTATCTTTGGTGGTAAAATTTTCCCATAATTAAATTCAAAAGCGCCCATATCTTTAATATATAAACGCCCACTAAATAGAGTTTTGACGTAAAGAGCAATTTTCAGTGGGTTATAGTGGTGAAAGATTTTCATCTCTGTTTTTTTCCTCCCATGCTTCTTACCGTACCATTCTTTTACATCACATAATCAGCGAGTCAAACGACACATCACTGCCATGTAACATCTATAGACTGCCTATCTGAAAATTTGTTCCCCAGACATTAAGATTCAATCACTATCTTTACATAACCTGATGAATGAATGGAGTATTATAGCCCGCCTTTTATAAACTTAAGTATATTTTGTGCTAAATGTTATCGAATTGTTTACTTTAATGAGGACAGACCAGTTAACAAGCGCTATGCTGAGTGTGACATTCCCTGATAACATGCCACACCATGCTAAGTAAGGAATAAATATGATAAAAAACATTGCGTTATCTGCAATATTGAGCTTAATGCCAATATTTGCATTTGCCCACAACATCACATTGGGGCAACCAGTCCCTGCGGTTAGTGTGACTGATAAAGGCGAGCTGCAGCTCAATGATGGCAAGTTCAGCTATAAAAATTGGAGCAGCGCTGAACTTCCGGGCAAGGTGAGAACAATCCAGCACATTGCCGGTCGTAGCTCCGCAAAAGAGATGAATGACCCGCTGATTCAAGCCCTGAAAGCTGCCGATTTACCCCAAGATAAATACCAAACTACCAGTGTTGTGAATACCGATGACGCTATTTTTGGTACCAGCGTTTTCGTTCGCAATAGCCTCGAAGACAGTAAAAAAGAATTTCCATGGTCACAATTTATTGTCGACAGCAATGGGCTGGCCAAAAAAGCCTGGGGGTTGGAACCCGACAGTTCAGCAATCATTGTGCTGGATAAACAGGGTAACGTGAAATTTGTTAAAGATGGCAAATTAAGCAACGAGGAAATTCAGCACGTCATCAGCCTTATCAAAGATGAACTGAAATAATAACCCGTCAAAGCCAAATAGTTCCGTGATAATGGTTCCATCGCTGTGAGCCATTATCACCTGAACATTAAAAAATACTGACTCTAAACCCCGGGTTCAGAAATGATTCACGTGGAGAGTAATCCAGCGTTTTTCCTTCCCAGTCAGTCACATGAGCTCCCGCGGCAATTGCAACAGCATGACCGGCACCAGTATCCCAAATATTGGTTGGCCCGAAGCGCGGGTACAGTTGAGCCTTCCCTTCCGCAACCATGCAGAATTTAAGTGATGAACCTACGGTAAGCGTATCGTGTACCCCTAACTGGGTCAGATAATCATTCAATTCTTCATCATCGCGATGAGAACGGCTGACGACTACGACGGGTGGAGTTGCCGGGATCGCTTTAATCGGCAGGACATGCCCATTGGATTCTTTCCATGCATGGCGATCTTGCCCTGAGTACAGAATGTTCTGGGCTGGGACATAAACCACCCCCATCACTGGGATTCCGTCTTCAATCAATGCGATATTGACAGTGAATTCACCATTCCGGCGAATAAATTCTTTTGTGCCATCCAGTGGATCAACCAGCCAGTAACGCCGCCAGTTTTTTCTCTCCTCCCAGACGGGTGGATCTTCTTCTGATATCAATGGGATATCAGGCGAAATACGCAATAAGCCGGCTTTAATGATCTTGTGTGCGGCAATATCCGCAGCAGTAACCGGTGAGTCATCAGTCTTGCGCTCTACTTGCAACGGTTGCTCGGCCTGATAAACCGCCATGATCGCAGCCCCTGCTTCGCGTGCTAATTGACAGATCTGTTGTAGCATCATACACCCCTACATTCACTGTTCAGCTATTCCCGTCAATAATCCCAAGCCACTGCCTTATCAGCAGGCTGCAAATTGAAAATTATTTTAGGTATAACATTTGATAGCTATATTTTTAACGCATTTTTTACTGCAATAGCGAGTATTTTATTATTTTCGTATGGCTATAAAATGATGGCCTTAGTCAGTTCAGTTACTCTATCGATAATATATTGAGGCGCTTTCTCAATAAATTTGACCTGACGTTCTAGAAAAGCTAAGGACTTCACCTGATGAATGAGAATTGCACCTTGAATAGAGGCTTCTTCGGGTAAAATAACTTCTAGCTTCATTCCTCTCGCTGTACTCGTGATTGGAACCACAACCGCAAATCCAGTATGCTCGTTAAACATTTTACGTGATATAACGAATGCAGGGCGGCGTTTCATAATTTCCTTTCCTGCACTCGGAGCAAAATTTAATGAAACAATGTCGCCTTTATCTGGTATGTACATTAAATCTCTTCCTTACCAACAGGATTAGCCTCAAGCCACTCTCTATCCTCGTCTGTAACCCTGAAACATTCCTTAGGGCTTCCTGCTAACAGCGATTCCAACGTTAACTCTTCTTCAATTGGAGTGAGCACAATTTTTTTATCCTGAATGGATAACTCTAGCTTTGAACCAATGTGCAAATTAAGTGTTTTTACTATAGCTTTTGGAATGCTAACAATGCTAGCACCGCCAGATTGACGAATAACAACAGCAGTCATGTCTGTTTCTCCTCTTGCCTAAGTTATACTTGAGTATAACAATATTTGAATGTTTTACAAAAGTAAAACCCAGAGTGGAACCCGTTCAGCTATTATTTGGCATAAATTCCATCTCGCTCCCTATTTTTTAGTAAGCTAAAAAAGCGAATAAAAAATCAATCAAAAAAAATCCCTCGGATAGACCAAGGGATTTATGCAGGAAATAGAGCTTTAACTGATTAAGTTTTATCAACTGCCAGTTACAGGATTTCCAGTAATTCAACTTCAAAGATCAGCGCACTGTAAGGAGGAATGGAGGCACCCGCACCACGCTCACCATAAGCCAAATTGTGAGGAATATAGAGTTCCCACTTCGAACCCACTGGCATCAGGGTCAGGGCTTCGATCCAGCCCGGAATGACACCACTGACCGGGAATTCTGCTGGTGTGCCACGCTGCACTGAGCTATCAAATACCGTGCCATCAATCAGGCGGCCAGTATAATGAACGCGAACACGGTCTGTACGGGCAGGGATTGCACCTTCACCTTGTGTCAGGACAGAAAATTGCAAGCCAGATTCCGTGCTGCTCACGCCTTCACGCTGCGCATTTTCTGCCAGGAATGTTTTGCCTTCTTCAGCCATCGCTTGCTGACGTTCACGGCGAACGCCGTCAGCACGTTCATGAATCTCACGCAGCGCACGATGCAATTCTTCAACAGGGATCGCAGGAGCACGGCTTTCCAGTGCATCACACAGGCCAGCCAACAATGCTTCCGGCTCCAGGCCCTGCAAGCCAGATTCCTGTAATTGTTGCCCAACTTGCAAGCCAATACCGTAGCTCGCTCGCGCTTCAATAGATTCTAAAGAAGGTTTTGTCATGAAAATACCTGTTATTAAATGAATGAAGGTTCAAGCATAACAGCACTATCTGGATGGGTAAACGCGGGAAAGGTCTTAATCTGTTTTCATCTGGTGAAATAAATAAAAAACGCCGGCAATGCCAGCGTTTTTTTGTCACATGTTCGTAAACCTAATCAGGGATTAAGCTTCTGGAACGATGTTAACGTTCAATTTTGCGAATACATCGCTGTGTACTTGGAAGTCAACTTCGTGCTCACCAACAGTACGCAGAACGCCGTTAGGCAGGCGAACTTCGCTCTTAGATACTTCAACGCCAGCAGCAGTTACTGCATCAGCGATGTCACGAGTACCGATAGAACCGAACAGTTTGCCTTCGTCACCCGCTTTAGAAGCGATGGTAACAGAGCCCAAAGCACTGATTTGCGCTGCACGAGCTTCTGCTGCAGACAGAACGTCAGCCAGCTTAGCTTCCAGCTCAGCACGGCGAGCTTCGAAAAATTCGATGTTTTTCTTAGTCGCAGGAACAGCTTTGCCCTGTGGTACTAAGAAGTTACGGGCATAACCCGCTTTAACGTTAACTTGATCACCCAGGCTACCCAGGTTAGCTACTTTATCAAGCAGAATAATTTGCATTACCTTATCCTCTCAAAGTCGTTAATGGACTGAGCCTATTACTGATGACGATCAGTGTAAGGCAACAGAGACAGGTAGCGTGCACGCTTGATAGCACGAGCGAGCTGACGCTGGTATTTTGCACGGGTGCCAGTGATACGGCTTGGTACAATTTTACCGCTTTCGGTAATGTAGTTTTTCAGCGTAGCGATATCTTTATAATCGATTTCTTGTACGCCTTCCGCTGTGAAGCGGCAGAACTTGCGACGACGGAAATAACGTGCCATTTGGCTAGTCTCCAGAATCTATCAATTCAATCTGCTCGGCATGAAGAACCAGTTTGCTAAGACCATTGCGCCCATTGTGGGTGTTGATGAATCCTGAAACAGTGATTCGACTGCCGACCGTTATACTGTGAGTACGTTCCTGTAACAATTGTCCGCTGGCAATAACGGGTATTCTGCACCATGATTGCCTGCTGAATCCGGCTTCCTGTTGCTGTGAACGATGTTCGAGCACAAATTGGCAATGTGGAATACCGGAAGGACTAACTTTTCGTATCGGTGCCTTGCACACTGTGCCTGAAAGCACCAACCGATTAGTTGTCACAGCAATTACTCTTCAGAATCCCCAGCTTCATCTGCATCATCGATCAGGTCTTCTTCTGAAACCAGATCACGGCTGCGGCGTTCGTCTTTAGCCTTAACCATTGGTGATGCTTCAGTTACTGCGTGTTTAACGCGCATAACCATGCTGCGGATAACGGCGTCGTTGAAGCGGAAATTAGTTTCCAGCTCATCAATCGCTTCTTGTGGCGCTTCAACGTTCAGCAGAACGTAGTGAGCCTTGTGCAGTTTGTTGATTGGGTAAGCCAGTTGACGACGACCCCAGTCTTCCAGACGATGAATCTGACCTTGCGCGTTAGTGATAGTCGCACTGTAACGCTCGATCATGCCCGGAACCTGTTCGCTTTGGTCAGGGTGGACCATAAAAACGATTTCGTAATGACGCATTAGCATTGCTCCTTACGGATTATTCAGCCTCCTGTCAGGGTCAGCCGTGGCCCATGGAGGCAAGGAACGTGTTTAGTACGGCTGAAAAATTGACGCGTAACTATACCCACACAATGTAAAAAACTCAAGGTATGGGTACATAAAAAACGCGTTTATATTTTTTCAGGTCATCTTGCGATGGCGTTAGATAGCCTTGTGAGGATACCCCTTCGTCTTTCAAGCCACGCCCTTCTTGGCTTTGGCTGCGAAAATTCGCTTTCGACGAATTAATCCTTTCCTTAATCGCCCAGATGCAACTTGAAATTTATTGGGCGTTTCTCTGGCGCACGATTTCGAACAGGCAAACTCCTGTTGCCACCGATACGTTCAGGGAAGAAACTGACCCCGCCATTGGGATACTAATCAGTTCATCGCAATGCTCGCGCGTCAGGCGGCGCATGCCTTCACCTTCCGCTCCCATCACCAACGCCATCGGGCCGGTCAGCTTGCTTTCATAGAGTGCATGGGTTGCTTCACCCGCCGTTCCGACAATCCAGATATTGTGCTCCTGCAATAGACGCAGGGTACGGGCAAGGTTCGTCACACGAATAAGGGGCACGCTTTCTGCGGCACCACAAGCCACTTTTTTGGCTGTTGCATTCAGTTGTGCCGAGCGATCACGGGGAACGATAACCGCATCAACGCCCGCCGCATCCGCGGTACGCAGGCAAGCTCCCAAATTATGTGGATCGGTGACACCATCCAGCACCAACAAGAACGGGCGTTCCAGTTGGGACAACAAATCAGGCAAATCATTTTCCTGATACTGACGCCCCGGTTTGACCCGCGCAATAATGCCTTGGTGGACAGCACCTTCTGTCTGGCTGTCCAGCCATTGGCGATTAGCCAGTTGCACGGAAATGCCGACACTTTCCAACTCTTGCAGCAACGGGGTTAAACGACGATCTTCCCGCCCTTTCAATACATAAACTTCCATGAACCGCTGCGGATCACTTTCTAATAACGCTTTAACGGCATGGATTCCGTAGATAATTTCACTCATGACTGGCTGATACCTGATTCACTGATTAACTAGTTACTGCATGTTGACTGAATGCGGCTATTTTTCCGTGCTTTTTTTCGCACGTTTCGCTTTCAGTTTTGCTGTAATTTTTTTGGTTTTGTCTGACTGCTTTTTCTTTTTGCCTGGCTTATTGCCAGACTTAGTGTCACTAGAGCTTGGCGCTTCCGCTTTTTTCTTTTTGTTGCGAAAAGCGCTGTCTGGCTCAAAATTGGCGGATTTTTTATTATCACGGCCTTTTTTGCCATTTTTACGCTCGGGCTTGCCTTTTTTGGCCTTATCACGTGCAGTCTTGCCTTGATTGCGGGCCTTGCGTGTCGTTGAAAGCAGAGTGAAGTCAATATTGCGTTCATCCATATGAACGGCTTCCACGCGGATCTCAACCTCATCACCGAGGCGATAAGTTTGCCCGGACGATTCACCTATCAGACGCTGGCCGACATTATCGTATCTGTAATAATCATTATCCAGTGTTGATACATGAACCAAACCATCAATGAACAGATCATTCAAACGGACAAAGAAGCCGAAACCAGTCACACTGGTAATCAAGCCGGTGAAAACATTTCCCACCTGATCTTGCATGAAATCACATTTCAGCCAATCGGCCACATCCCGCGTTGCTTCATCGGCACGACGCTCAGTCATGGAGCAATGATCACCCAATTGCAGCATGTGCTCCATATCATTGTGCCATCCTCCCGTTGGTGTCCCGCGATGTTCAGCCACCCCCTTTTCTTGCGCTAATTTTTCGCTCTCCAGCGTTTCTTTGTGCAACAAGTACTTAATGGCCCGGTGCAACGCCAAATCAGGATAGCGACGGATCGGTGATGTAAAGTGAGAATAAGCGCGCAGAGCCAAGCCAAAATGCCCCCGATTTTCCGGTTCATAGATTGCTTGTTTCATCGAGCGCAGCAACATGGTTTGCAACAATTCATGATCCGGCCGTTCGGCAACGTTTTTCATCAATTGCGCATAATCTTTCGGCTCTGGATTCAGTCCACCCAATAAGTTCAAACCCAACTCATTAAAGACCGTACGCAGGTTCAGGATGCTCTCTTCTCTCGGACGGTCATGAATGCGGTACAATGCAGGTTCACGGTGTTTTTCAACAAAGCGGGCTGCCGCGATGTTCGCCAGAATCATGCATTCTTCGATAAGTTTATGCGCATCATTGCGCACAACTGGCTCAATGCGATCGATTCGGCGCTCTGCGTTAAAGATGAACTTGGCTTCTTCAGATTCAAATGAAATCGCACCACGCTCTTCACGCGCATGTTCCAATGCCTGATAAAGTTCATGCAGGTGCTCAATATGCTTCACCAATGGCTTATAGTGCTCACGCAGCTCCTGATCGCCCTGCAACATCTTCCAGACTTTCGTATACGTCAAACGGGCATGTGAATTCATCACTGCTTCGTAAAACTTATAGGAAGACAGTTTGCCCTGCGCTGAAACCGTCATTTCACACACCATACACAGGCGGTCAACTTCCGGGTTGAGAGAACACAGCCCGTTTGACAATACCTCCGGCAGCATAGGTACAACCTGAGATGGGAAATAAACCGAATTACCACGGCTGCGTGCTTCTGCATCCAACGCTGTTTGCGGGCGAACGTAGTAACTGACATCCGCAATCGCAACCCATAAACGCCAGCCGCCACCGCGCTTTCTTTCACAATAAACGGCGTCATCAAAGTCACGGGCATCTTCGCCGTCAATCGTAACCAAAGGCAGTTCACGCAAATCGACACGGCCTTGCTTGGCGGATTCAGGGACATTCTCATCCAGAGAGGCGACCTGCTGTTCCACCTTTGGTGGCCAGCTATGGGGAATTTCATGGGTACGCAGGGCGATTTCAACCGCCATATTCGTTCCCATTGTTTCACCCAAAACTTCCACTATTTTACCAATGGCTTTTGTGCGGCGAGTTGGGCGGCTTGTCAGCTCAACCACAACAACATTCCCCATTCTCGCCCCACAAATTTCTTCTTTGGGGATCAAGATATCAAAGCTCAGTCGGCTATCATCGGGCACAACAAACCCCATGCCGGCATCCATAAAGTAACGGCCGACTATTTGGCTGTTTTTTGGTTCCAGTACCCGCACGACGCGCACTTCAATGCGGCCTTTTCTGTCCGGACGCAAAGGCTGCGCCAAAATGACATCACCATGGATAGCCATTTTCATTTGTTCAGCAGACAGATAAAAATCGTCTTTATGGCCTTCCACACGCAGGAAGCCAAAGCCATCACGGTGACCAATCACCGTCCCTTTCAGCAAATCCAGTCTTTCTGGCAATGCATAACATTGACGGCGGGTAAAAACCAATTGCCCGTCACGTTCCATTGCCCGCAAACGGCGGCGCAATGCTTCCTGTGCCTCTGCACTGTTTAACTCAAGTTCTTGTGCTAATTCCTGACGGTTTACCGGAGTGGTGTGTTTAGAAATGATATCCAAGATGTATTCACGGCTTGGGATTGGAGATTCGTATTTTTCAGCCTCTCGTTCCTGAAAAGGATCTTTTGACATCGTCATTCCTCTGTTGTCATCAGCAAGCTGTTTATCCCCTTACTTCATTTAGCCAGAAGCAATTGATAAAGGGGACGATTATCTTTGACCATATCGGCCAAAGTATGTTTATCCAACTCTTCCAAAAAATTCTCTACCGCTTGATTCAAAACTGATTTTAAGCGACACGCAGGAGTGATTTGGCAGGCACTACAGTTAACCAGTGACAGCGGTTCTAATGAACGAACCACATCACCAATTCTGATCTCATCGGCAGGTTTCCCCAGACTAATGCCACCATTTTTTCCCCTGACAGCATTCACCAAGCCCAAGTGACTAAGTTGATTGATGATCTTTACCATGTGGTTACGTGAGACGCCGTAAATCTCTGTGACTTCAGTAATGCTCGTCATTTGGCCATCCGGCAATGACGCCATGTAAATCAGGGCACGTAATCCATAATCGGTAAAACTGGTTAACTGCACACTCACCTCTGGGAGACTGAATAGAATGGAAATTATTTGGAGTCTATATATTGGTTTTCGTTAGTTGTTTATCATTATGTGGCTATTTTAAAAATTAAGCAAAACGAGTGACCTAAAAACAAAAACCGGGCATTAAGCCCGGTTATGCGTACTAAAAAGACTAAGCTGTCAATTAAGCATCAAATGGATCACGCAGAATCATAGTTTCTGCACGATCTGGGCCTGTAGAAATAATATCAACAGGAACACCAGTCAGCTCTTCTACACGTTTGATGTAGTTTAATGCTGCTTGTGGCAATTGGCTGTGTTCTTTCACGCCAAAAGTGCTTTCATCCCAACCTGGCAGGGTTTCATAAACAGCTTCCAAACCTTCCCAGTTTTCTGCTGCCAATGGAGTGGTATCAATGACAGTGCCATCTGCCTGACGGTAGCCAACACAGATTTTCACTTCTTTCAGACCATCCAGCACGTCCAGTTTGGTCATGCAGAAGCCAGACAGGGAGTTAATTTGGATCGCGCGACGGATAGCAACGATATCCAACCAGCCTGTACGACGGCTACGGCCTGTTGTCGCACCAAATTCCTGACCTTTCTTACGCAGGTATTCACCTGTTTCATCAAACAGTTCAGTTGGGAACGGGCCTGCTCCAACACGGGTAGAGTATGCTTTCACGATCCCCAGTACGTAATCAACGTAACGTGGCCCCAGTCCGGAACCTGTTGCAACGCCACCAGCAGTGGTGTTGGAAGAAGTCACGTAAGGATAGGTGCCGTGGTCGATATCCAACAATGTGCCCTGAGCACCTTCAAACATGACCAGTTCACCTTTCTGGGTTGCTTTGTACAGCAGGTCAGAAACGTCAACTACCATGCCAGTCAGAATATCGGCAACAGCCAGAATATCATCCAAGGTTTTTTGGTAATCTACTGCTGGTTCTTTGTAGTAGTTAACCAATTGGAAGTTATGGTATTCGATGATTTCTTTCAGCTTGGCTGCGAAAGTTTCTTTATCGAACAAATCACCAACACGAAGGCCGCGACGTGCAACTTTGTCTTCGTATGCAGGGCCGATACCACGACCGGTTGTACCAATTGCTTTAGCTCCGCGCGCTTTTTCGCGGGCATTGTCCAGTGCAACATGGTAAGGCAGGATCAACGGACAGGCTTCAGAAATCAGCAAGCGTTCACGTACAGGAACCCCACGTGATTCAAGCTCTTTCATCTCTTTCATCAAAGCATCTGGTGCTAAAACGACCCCATTTGCGATAATGCTAATGACATTTTCACGTAAGATCCCAGATGGGATTAAGTGGAGAACGGTTTTTTCACCGTTGATGACTAGTGTATGGCCCGCGTTGTGGCCCCCCTGATAACGAACTACATATTTAGCTCGTTCAGTCAGCAAGTCGACGATTTTACCCTTGCCCTCGTCACCCCATTGGGTGCCCAATACGACAACGTTCTTACCCATTTCAAAAGTTCACTCGGTTGCTTAAAAATGGATTCTACCATCTCATTTAGCACCTTTCAGTATTTTTTGTTACTTCTGTTATTTCGTTTTGTCATATAAATGGGTGGCGAAGTAAACATTAGTAATGATAAACGAGCACAAAAAAGCCACTGCAAATTTTTTACAGTGGCTTTGCATAAGGCCGGATTCACCAGCCTCATTTTGTCAACCAAGTGATTTTTAAGGCAGTTTAACTGCCAGTATCACTGGGTTATCTTAGCTAGATTAGTCATTTGCCTGACGACGTTGCTTGGATGGCGCTTTCATATAACGGAAGAAATCGCTATCCGGGCTGAGCACCATGACGTTGCCGTCATTCTGGAAACTCTTCTCATAAGCACGCAAACTACGGATAAATGCATAGAATTCAGGATCTTTGCTGAATGCATCTGCGAACAGTTTAGTCGCTTCCGCATCACCTTCACCACGCAGAACCAATGCCTCGCTGTTTGCCTTGGCTTTGATTTCAGTTGCCGTCTTATCAGCAACAGCACGGATCTTCTCAGCTTCTTCCAGACCTTGAGAACGATGTCGACGTGCTACAGAGTCACGCTCTGCACGCATACGCTGGTAAATTGCATCTGACACTTCATCCGGCAAGTTAATTTGCTTGATACGAACGTCCACAACTTCAATCCCCAGGGCCGCCATACTATTCGGGTTCAGGATGACTTGCTTGCCTTTCGTTTCTTTCTCTATACGGGCTGCTGCTGAAGCGATATCGCTATCTGCACTTGAATCATCATCATTGGTTCCCTCGTTCAGTGCATTACGCACATCGGTCGTCAAACGACCACGGGAATCAGTCACGATGCCACGTACATCCAAACGACCTATCTCAGAACGCAAACGGTCACTGAATTTACGTTTCAATAGCAGCTCAGCCTGAGAAATTTCCCCATTACCTGTCGCCAGATAATAGCTGCTGAAATCTTTAATGCGCCATTTCAGATAAGAATCAACAATCAGGTCTTTATTTTCACTTGTCAAGAAACGGTCGGCCTTGATATCCATAGTCTGGATACGCGCATCGAGCGTTTTAACAGTTTCAATAAATGGAATTTTGAAATGCGGACCAGGCTGATAAACCACAGGTTTATTTTCAGAGTCACGCTCTACTTTACCAAAACGCAGCACGATGCCACGCTGACCTTCATATACGATAAATACCGACGAATACAACACAACCAATACGGCGACAATAGCAAAGACGAACGACTTACGCATGATTATGGTCTCCCTAGTCTTTGCGTATCATTACGCAGGTTGCTTGAATTTCCATAGTCTGAATTACCATAACTCGATTTGCCATCGTAACTTGAATGCCTTTGTGTCGAAGTTGCAGGCGATGTCATGCCCTGTTCTGGCGCTACATTGGTGCCTGAGTTAGATTTTGGTGCCTCAGATTGATTACGCAGAACCTGGTCTAATGGCAATACCAGCATGTTATTGGTTTTTTCATTAGCAATAACTTTACGGGTATGGTCCAGAACACGTTCCATTGTTTCAATGTAAAGACGCTCACGGGTAATTTCTGGTGCTGCTTTATATTCAGGCAGTATTTTAGCAAAACTTGCCACTTCACCCTGAGCGTTCAAGACGACACTGACCTTATAGGCTTTGGCGTCTTCAATGATGCGTTGAGCGTCACCATTGGCGATCGGCAGAACAGAGTTTTTATAAGCATCTGCTTGACGGATGGTTTTTTGCTCTTCTTCGCGAGCTGCGATAACATCATCGAATGCGGCTTTCACCTCTTCTGGTGGGCGCGCAGCCTGGAAGTTAACGTCTAACAGCGTGATCCCCATATGGTATGGACGAATAGTTTCTTCCAGTACTTTCTGAGTATCGTTACGTACAATAGTACGATCTGCCGTCAGAATTTTTTCCATTGAATACTTGCCAACGACCCCACGCACCGCACTGTCTGTTGCTTGACGCAGACTGTTGTCAGGATTAGTGACATTGAAAAGATAGGCAGCAGGGTCTGTCACACGGTACTGAACGTTCATTTCAGCACGTACAACGTTTTCATCCGACGTCAGCATGACGCCGTTCGTCGCCAGTTCGCGAACAGATTCGACGTTAACCGCACGTACCCGGTCGATAAACGTCATTTTCCAGTTCAAGCCAGGCTGAACAACATGGCTGAATTTACCTAACCGGGTAACCACACCACGTTCTGTTTCTTTAATCGTATAGAAACCACTTACAACCCAGACAACAACTGCAGCAGCAACGGCGATACCAACGAGACGTCCGCCAAATTTAGAGTTCTGCCCAGAACCATTTCCACCTTTGTTTCCACCAAGACCACTGAGCTTCTCACTCAGTTTACGGAATAGATCGTCGAGATCAGTCGCCCCACGGTTTCGACCACCTTTATTGTTGTTGCCGCCGGAGTTGCCGCCATTATTATTGCTGCTTCCCCACGGGTCGCGGTCCTGTCCGTTATTACCGGGCTGATTCCACGCCATGTTTTAGCTCCACTTTTTAGTTTTTCACTGGTTTTTCAGAGGTGACTGCTCTCCACCCAGATGGGTGAGGCTTCCCACTTCCCAGGCCGTTGACTGTCCTTGATAGGTCTGACAGCGGCCTCCATGGGCAGAAACGACAAACTTCATCGTTTTTGTAAGCAACCAATATTATCAGGTGATACTTTTGACCGTGCTAATCAATCACTGCAATTCTGACACAGTTATTTCGCCACGGTCATCTCATCACCACCATTTCATCACCGCTATTCCATAACTATAAGTACCGAAATGGCGGGTAAAATAATACCTTGTTTGTTGCCCTGCGCCAATCAATCAGACAACATAGTCAGGTAAATTGGGTTCTTGTTTGCATAAACGGCACCAATCTACCATAGGCATTCTGACTTCCAGACCAACCTGTCCATCTTCTTCCATCCACTCACGCTCAATGGCCTGAAGCTGGTAAAAACGGCTGCGCAACCGCCCTGCTTCTGGTGGAAGATGTAATTCGTAGTGCGCAATTTCACCTGAAAGACGCTCGGTCAATGCCTGGAACAGTAATGGAATGCCTTCACCGGTCTGGGCTGACAACCATATTCTGACAGGGCGATTTTCTTCATCGCGGTCAATGCGTGGAACAAAATCTTCCAGCATATCGATTTTATTCATCACCAGCAGAGTTGGAATCTCATGAGATTCAATCTCTTCCAGCACACTGTTCACGGCGATAATGTTTTCATCCAGACGATTATCCGCAGCATCAACAACATGCAGCAATAACCGGGCCTGTCGGGTTTCCTGCAAAGTCGCCTTAAACGCTGCCACCAAATCATGGGGTAAATGACGAATAAAACCTACGGTGTCCGCCAGAACAACGGCTCCCACATCATTGACATCGATTCGACGCAACGTTGGGTCAAGAGTGGCAAAAAGCTGGTCGGCCGCATAAACTTCAGCAGCAGTTATTCTGTTGAATAAACTTGATTTTCCGGCATTGGTATAACCCACCAGAGAGACTGTAGGTATGTCTGCTTTATTACGCGCCTGACGCCCTTGCTCCCGTTGTTTTTCAACCTTACTCAAACGCCCCAAAATCTGTTTGATTTTGTCACGTAGCATACGGCGGTCACTTTCCAACTGGGTTTCGCCAGGCCCGCGCAGGCCGATCCCCCCTTTCTGACGCTCAAGGTGGGTCCAACCCCGAACCAGACGGGTAGACAGGTGACGCAATTGCGCCAGTTCGACTTGCAATTTACCTTCGTGCGTTCTTGCTCGCTGAGCAAAAATATCCAGAATCACACCCGTGCGATCAACAACACGGCATTGACACAATCGTTCAAGATTGCGTTCTTGCGCAGGACTGAGGCCGTGGTTGAACAGCACCACATCTGCGCCGCTGTTTTTTACAGCTTCCGCAATTTCCTCTGCCTTGCCCTCTCCGACAAAATATTTCGGATGAGGCGCCTTCCGGCTTCCCGTTACAATCTGCACAGGAGAAACACCTGCGGAAGTCACCAATGATTCGAATTCATTGAGATTTTCCGTATCTTTTTCCTGTGAGAAGAAAACATGCACCAGAACGGCTAATTCTCCGCCTTCATAACGATCAAACAACGGTGCAACCCCTCAGGCTGAGTAAAAAATCCATAGGAAAAACATAGGTAAAGTCTCCCTACCTATGTTTTTATTTACGTCAGGTACGGCAACTGATTTACTCAGTACCATCGCTTTCCTGTTGCACTGCTGGGTTACTACCAGCATGATAATTTCCAACGCCAGTAGTCGCACCTTGGTTGCTACCATGATGTGATACAGGACGGGAAGGAACAACAGTAGAGATGGCATGTTTATAAACCATCTGGCTGACCGTGTTTTTCAGTAAAATGACAAATTGGTCAAAAGATTCAATCTGACCCTGTAATTTGATGCCGTTAACCAGATAAATAGAAACCGGGACCCTTTCACGCCGTAAAGCATTCAGGAATGGATCTTGCAAAGATTGCCCCTTAGCCATTCTATATTTTCCTTATTTGTTGTTTTAACTAAGAACCTATTGGTTCGAAAAAGTAACTACTCAAAAATGACACTTTGTACTGATAATTGTACACAATCAATGAATTTATGTACTAATAACCTGTATTACTTTATTTAACGCTTGTTTAGGTTGATCACTATTCAACCACGTCACACTGTCCCAGCTCCTGAGCCACGTGATCTGGCGTTTCGCCAGTTGGCGGGTCGCACAGATACCACGATAAACCATCTCATCATGAGAAATCTCGCCTGCGAGGTAAGACCACATCTGACGATAACCGACACAACGAATGGAGGGTAAATCTGTATGCAAATCACTACGAGCATAAAGCGCTTTCACTTCATCTTCAAACCCTGATTTGATCATTTGTTCAAAACGGGCGGCGATGCGCTGATGCAAAATTTCTCGGCTTTCAGGTGCAATCGCAAATTGATGAACTTGATAAGGCAATATTTCTCCAGACGTTTCAGTCAATTCTGTTAGAGTTTTACCCGAAATCCGAAAAACTTCCAGTGCGCGAGTAATACGTTGTGGATCATTCGGATGAATCCTTGTTCCGGCAACCGGATCAATTTCCTGTAATTGCCGATGCAATGCATCCCATCCCAGCTCTTCCGCCTGCTGTTCTATTTGCATCCTGATTTCAGAATTTGCCGAAGGTAAGGGAGATAATCCTTCTAACAATGCTTTGAAATATAGCATGGTTCCACCAACCAGGAGTGGAATTCTCCCTGCCGCCGTAATATCTGCCATTTCTTTCAGGGCATCACGGCGAAAATCGGCGGCGGAGTAAACTTCAGCAGGATCGAGAATATCAATTAGGCGATGGGGAGCCTGTAATTGCTCCTCTGCTGAAGGTTTTGCGGTTCCAACATCCATGCCACGGTAAACCAGCGCAGAATCAACGCTGATAAGCTCAACTGGAAGTTGCTGACGCAAGGCTATTGAAAGTGCCGTTTTTCCTGAAGCCGTTGGCCCCATAATAAAAATAGCTTTCGGCAGATGCTGAGTTTTTACATCACTCATGATTAAGAAGTGCCACCACTGCTTGTAAGTCAATTAATTGTAATAATCCTTCTGGTGGCGATGCCACCAATTGGGGACAAAGACGCTCGACATCAGCCAAAAGCTGGACAGCTTGTGCGACGTTCCACGTTTCATGCTCGCTACCTATATGGCGGGAAAGCCAAATTGTAATCTGTTCAGCAGAAACCGCTGACTTTTCCCCAAGATAACCCAACAGTTCCGGCAGAAGTTTCGGCAGGTTCTGTTGGCGCAGAGGCAACGATACCGCATGAATGGTTACTTTTCCATGAGCGACTGTGGATTCAATACCAAAAGTCTTCAGTAGCTCACTATTCTGCTTTAAGGCGCCCATTTCTGCCTGATTAAGAGCAAGTTTCAACGGGATCAGCAATGGCTGGGGTTTAAGCCCCTGTTCTCCCGGCGTTAACTGTGCCCGCTTCAACCAGCGTTCTGCCACGGGCAAAGAGAGCAAGCCAACTCCCGATGGAGATTCAAGCAAAGCATATGTATCAGCATAAATACTCAAAACCTTGCCGAAACTGTGATTATTCCCCAATTTAGAGTTATGGCTAAGATTAGGGCTATAACTAAGCTTCTGGCTATTGCCAAGGCCAGAACGGCTGCTTTCGCTGCCTGTCGCTGTTTGCCTTTCGGGAAATAAAGGACGCTTTTCCTGTGGCGGTGCAACCTGTATTAATTTCTGGTACAACTCGCCTTGTTTTTTCTGGTAGCTTTCACCGTGATGAGGTTGCGACGCCCCACGATCGGAATATTGGCGTTTATCTCGCTCCTGCTCCTTGTGGCGGCCATCCTCATCATGATGACGGGAAGAAGTAACCTCTGCTTCTGTATTCTTCCTTAGAAAATGGTTTTCTCCCGCAGAAGGGCGATTCTCCGGCACCCAGCTTTCTGTCGGTTCCTGAAGCCCCAACCCCAGTTCAGTACCCGCACCACGCTGCTTCAATACAGCAGCCACACCTTGGTAAATAAAATCATGCACCAAGCGAGCTTGGTGAAAACGCACCTCATGTTTCGCAGGATGCACATTGACATCCACTTGATGCGGATCTATTTCGAGATACAAAACATACGCAGGCTGCTGCTCGCCGTGGATCAAGTCTTGATAGGCTTGGCGAATAGCATGATTAATTAGCCGATCACGCATCATGCGCCCGTTCACGTAGCAATATTGAATCTCTCCCGCGACCTTGGCACTGCTGGGATCAGCAACCCAGCCCTTAATCGACAGGGAATCATGCTGCCATGACAAAGCAAGGGATTGCTGCACAAAGCCGGTTCCGCAAATTGCCGCCAAACGCCGCTCATGTTGCGATTCTTCTTTGGCAGGGCGGTACTGGCGCACCAACTTTCCGTTGTGACTCAGATTGATTGCCACATCCAGCCGTGCCAGCGCAATCCGGCGTACAACCTCATCGATGTGACCAAACTCAGTCTTCTCCGTTCTCAGAAATTTGCGGCGAGCTGGGGTGTTATAAAACAGATCCAGCACTTCAACCGTTGTTCCCACAGGGTGGGCAGCGGGTTTAACCGTCACCGCCATATCGCGGCCTTCTGCATAGGATTGCCACGCTTCGGCCTGGCTTTCCGGGCGAGAGGTCAATGTCAGCCGTGAAACAGAACTGATACTCGCCAGCGCTTCGCCACGAAACCCCATGCTGACAATCGCTTCCAAGTCATCCAAAGAGGCAATTTTGCTGGTGGCATGGCGGGCAAGCGCCAAAGTAAGATCTTGCTTGCCGATCCCGCACCCATTATCACGGATCCGGATAAGCTTTGCGCCGCCTCGCTCAATATCAATATCAATGCGGGTGGCACCAGCATCAAGGCTATTCTCCACCAGCTCTTTTACTACAGATGCAGGGCGTTCAACGACTTCGCCGGCAGCAATCTGGTTTGCCAATTGTGGAGGGAGTATCTTGATAGCCATATTCGACCTTATTAACTATTTCAGTAAGTTATTATTTTTAAATTTATGCTATTTACAAACCTGTTCTTATTCGCAGATATTGATTATTTTGGGGCTTTCTGCAATGGATTGGCCTGAAAATAGTGGCGTAATCCCATATGAATGGCTTGAGCCAATCTTTCCTGATACTGGTTCGAACCCAGTAATTCTTCTTCAGACAAATTGCTGATAAAGCCTGTTTCCACCAAGATGGATGGAATATCCGGTGAACGCAAAACACCGAGGCTCGCATGTTCCGGCATTCGCTTGTGCAAAGCGCCTATTTTTGCGAGCTGATTCAATACCTGCACAGCAACATCATAGCCAACCCGTTGGGAATGCCCGAATTGTAAATCCAGCACAGCTTGGCTCAGAAAAGGATCCGAACCATTGGCAAGCGCATCTCCCGCCCCACCCAATAATTCTGATTGTTTTTCATGTTGCTCCAGCCAACTTCCCAATTCACTGTTTGCACGCCGGTTCGAAAGCACCCAGACAGATGCGCCTTTAGCACTGCGATTAGGGGCTGCATCAGCATGAATTGATACCAGCATATTGGCTTTGTGCTTACGGGCAACTTCAGAACGACCGGCTACCGAGATAAAATAATCACCATTGCGCGTCAAGACAGGCTTAAACATCGGGTCATCACGCAAAAGGGTTTCCAGTTTACGTGACACCTGAATCGTGACC
Source organism: Xenorhabdus santafensis (assembly GCF_033949405.1). Lineage (NCBI taxonomy): Bacteria > Pseudomonadati > Pseudomonadota > Gammaproteobacteria > Enterobacterales > Morganellaceae > Xenorhabdus > Xenorhabdus santafensis. The sequence continues at coordinate 31,116 of NZ_VCDN01000070.1, forward strand.
TCTTTTTCCTTTAATCCCTTTTGACCAATGGCACCCGGATCTTGCCCTCCATGTCCCGCATCAATCGCAATCACAACCGGGAGTATGCCTTTCCCCCTCGTTGCTTGGACAGCCGGGGCTTTCGCATTTTGCCCAAGGTGATTTGCTACCGGTTTTTTTACCTCCGGCTGTGCTATCTGGGTCGGTTCTGTAAGCAAACGCTCACTTTCGTTTTTAGTATTGTTATTCCTGAAAACAGATGGTTTGTTTACTAAACCATTGGCTTTCAACGTCAGTACAACCTGAGAGTTACCTGTCGAATTTTTCACCACAGAGCTGGCAGTAGCTTTATGCGCCAATTCCAGCACAATTCGCTGATGTTGGGCATCTGGTGGCCGGCTGGAACGAACTTGCTTAACTAAATTCTGGCCTGATAGGTGCATCGGCAGCCCAGCAATCTTGCCGGATTGCCGAATATCGACCACCAAACGTTCAGGGGAATTCAGGGGGAAAAAACGATAGTCAGGATGCCCGCCGGTAAATTTCAACGTTACTGTCGCTTCAGATGGACTATTATTTACATGAACATCAGACAACGTTGCTGCTGAGGCCGTCGCCACCACCAACTGGCTCAACATGACAAACAAAGTACAGGCTATCACCCAATGGGCCCGCCATTTTTTGCGTATGTTCACAAAAAAGGTGTTCACAAAAAAGACATTCACGAAAAAGGCATTCAGCATGGTCGGGTATTCCTTCATCAGGACTTCAAATTATCCAACAAACTTTCACCATATTCAGATAACGCGACAAAACGCGCCTGTCGCCCGTCATTGTCATAACTCAAGTACAGCTCAATATCCGCATTTGGCAAAACGCCTTCGCCTTGCTGGGGCCATTCCACTAAGCAGATAGAATCCTGATGGAAATAATCACGGATCCCCATAAATTCCAGCTCTTCAGGATCTGCCAGACGGTAAAGGTCAAAATGATAGACAGGGCGTGGCTGTAAAGCATAAGGTTCGACCAGCGTATAAGTCGGGCTTTTTACATGTCCCTGATGACCAAGGGCCTGCAAGAAACCACGGCTAAAAGTGGTTTTCCCGGCACCGAGATCACCATATAAATAAATAACATAGCCGCGATTGCTGATTGCCGCCACTGCATTGCCCAAAGCAACTGTGGCATTTTCATTTGGAAGTGATAAAACGAGTTCTTTCATCGAATAATATCTATTTTTATTTATTGAATGATGCCCTGAAAATGGGCTTATCTATTAAGTAGCTTAACGAATAACCGTAACATAACCCAGACATTATCATTGAACATCTTCAACCTGTTAATGCCACGACACTGCATTTTTTATACCCTATGGATTTCAAGATGTGTTGCGTCGGCAAGGGAATAAACCTCCGGGAGCACAGATAACCGTATGCTTATAAAAACGGTGACCGGAGTGAATGAACTCAGCCAAAAAAAAGGCAACTTAAAAGACGACGGATATATATTCAATCTACAGCATTCGCATCACATTATGTTAAGCTACGTTTCCTTTTTTAGCAGTAAACTGATATTCCATGGCAACCCCTCTCGATCTAAACCTTCTGGCAGCAAACATCAAACAATGGGGAATTTCCCTTGGTTTCCAGCAAGTTGGTATCTGTGATACTGATTTATCGGTAGAAGAACCCAGGCTACAGCAGTGGCTTGATAAACAATACCACGGCGAAATGGACTGGATGGCACGCCACGGTATGATGCGCGCCCGACCCCACGAATTACTGCCCGGAACCCTGCGGGTTATTAGTGTACGCATGAATTATTTACCCGCAAAGGCAGCGTTTGCCAGCACCCTGAATAACCCACACATGGGATATGTCAGCCGATATTCGCTGGGCAGAGATTACCATAAACTCCTGCGTCAACGTCTTAAAAAACTGGGTGACCAAATACAAAACTATTGCACCGCCCATGACTATCAGGGAACTCTGAATTTTCGTCCTTTTGTTGATTCTGCACCGATCATGGAGCGTCCTCTGGCAGCAAAAGCCGGTCTTGGCTGGGTTGGTAAACACTCACTTATATTAAATAGAGAATCTGGCTCTTGGTTTTTCCTTGGCGAATTACTGATTGATCTTCCCCTGCCTGTTGATGCTCCCCAAGAAGAACAATGTGGACGTTGCGTTGCCTGCATGACCACCTGCCCGACCGGTGCCATTGTTGAGCCATATACGATTGATGCCCGACGCTGTATTTCATATCTGACAATAGAACTGGAAGGCGCGATACCAGAAGAATTTCGTCCGCTAATGGGCAACCGGATTTATGGTTGCGACGATTGCCAACTGATTTGCCCGTGGAACCGTTTCTCACAATTGACGGATGAAACCGATTTCAGCCCCCGCGCTGCGCTGCATACTCCGGAATTATTGGATTTATTTAATTGGAGTGAAGAGAAATTTCTGCGAATTACGGAAGGCTCTGCAATCCGCCGCATTGGTTATTTGCGCTGGCTGCGTAATATTTCTGTCGCCTTGGGCAATGCCCCTTATCAAGATAATATTGTCTTGGCGCTGGAGAAAAGAATCGGTTTGAGTGATGTTTTGGATGAACATATTCACTGGGCCATTGAACAACAAATAACCCGCCGTAATAGTCATGCAATTGAAGTCCAAACGTCACAACAAAAACGATTAATTCGTGCAATTACCAAAGGACTCCCCAGAGATGCTTAATAATCAACCACGCCGATTTGTTATTAAAAAGCGCTTCTGTTTCCTTGTGAATAAAATAAAAATATGTTTCTGATCAAGAAACAAATACCGCATGAATATCAATCAATGAGTTATATGAATAAAGTCAATTAAGTTAATTAATCAATAAGTTAAAAAGAAATTACTTTTTGGAAAAATAAATTAAAAAACTAAAGTACAGGAATGGCACCTGTGGATAACTCTGTGTAACAAGTTGAGCGTCACCAGCTAACTCAATACAGCAGTAACCTTTAATATTGTGGATAAAAAAATAAGAATTGAATTTTACTAGAAAACACCAGATATCAGCAGCGAAACAAAAAAACATACACCCATTCAGGATGCCGGTGGAGAAAATTTCCCCTGCCACTTCAAAAATGAGGCGGCATTATGGACTTGTTGGTGCAGGATAGCAAGCGCTTTATCGACAATTTATTTTGCCCATTTTTTGTTGAATGTCTTGGGGTCAGTTTCTGTTGGTTGATTTAAAATAGTAAGTGCCAACATCAATGTGCCAGCACTCTTTCCAGCCCGAAAACCCTTACGAAGAGACTGACTAAAAGCCCGCTCAGAGCGTTTTAATTTTTTCAACCAACTCCCGAGAGGCTTCCCAATCATATTGATTATAAAGACGCCCTAACGTCTGATAAGCAGCACCTGCATAAAACAATTCATATTGATGATGCCTTGACGCAAACTCCGACCCAATGACATCCCACACCAATTTCATCACTCTGACTCTTTCAACTGGAGAAATAATAGACGAATATTGGGCTTTTTCAATGATGCTTAAAATCTCCTCATTCTCTAAATCGGCTTCACTCGATGGCAGCATTAGAACACCGCCACCCGCCAGTTTTCTAATGATTTCCAGTACCTTTGGATAGGTTGATTGCGAGATGACACGATACGTATCAAGCTGAATTTTATCCGGCAAATAAAATCCGTTATAAACTTTTGGACAATGGATGGCGCTGTTGAACAATGCCTCAATATGCATTGCATAGCAGGCCAATTGGGCAAGGGATTCTTTGACTGCAGGGATTTGGACAACGCCATTTACCTCAACCATGGATTGAGCCAGCCCTGCCAGAAAATGCAATTTCACGGCATAACGAGCCAGACTTTGAATATCCATCATTGCTTCTGACACGGTTAACCTCAGTTGGTTGGTAACCATCTCAATATCTTCAAGGACAAAGACTCTTTCCCACGGCACCAGCACGTCATCAAAATAGATCATTGAATCTGTTTCATCGAACCGAGACGATATCGGATAATCCTGCGGATTTACCCCCAATTCGTAAGATTTCCGTGAAAGGATTTTGATACCTTGCGTATTGAGTGGCAGAGCAAAAGAGAGCGCATATCGTTCATCAATACCCGGCTTGAGTGGCTTGTGTGAACCAACCAACACCTCATCTGCCAGAACCGCTCCCGTTGCCAGCATTTTTGTACCTCGGACAATAATGCCCTTCGCATTCTTTTCCACTACACCAAGGGTGTGATACAGATTCTTCGTGTGCTCACCGGGGGTCTTTGAACGATCGCCTTGCGGGTTGATCAGCGCATAAGCCAAATAGAGATCGTTCTCACTCACATAAGAAAAATAATTTCGCAAAGCATCGGCACGCTCCTGTGAATAAGACTCAAACAGCTCAATATGGGTCATCATGCCTGTCAGCGCCGATGCGACATAATCGGGGCTTCTCCCCAGCCACCCCATCGTTTGCTTGGCCCATTCATACGCAGCATGACCACGGGCAATTAATTTTTCCGGTGTAGACGGCAATTGCCAGTACAGGCTCATTTGTTCACCTGTTTCCGTCTTAAAAGTCATACTATCGGTATGGGCAACTTTATAATCATATAAATTTGCAACCGACCTGAACGCATTCTTAAACGCAGGATGATCTACATGATTTGTGATTTTCTCTCCATTAATAAAAATGGTTCGCCCATCACGTAAATCATTAAGATACTTTTCTCCGGTTCTTATCATCTCTTCCAGGCTCCTATCGCCAGTTACGGATTTTAAAGGTCAAGAAAAGAGATTTTTAATTAGCACCTATGATTAATAAAACGATAACCTCCCTAGCAAGGGAAAATATGACAAAATACATCAGTTGAATATCACAAAAGCAGAGATCTATTGGTATTACTAAATTGGTATCACTAATAAATGAGAATACTGCCTTTCCGGTGCTAAAAAATAACTTTTCAATGCACTGGGCTATATTCCTGTGAATAAGCCGGAAAAGCTATATCAAATTCCAGTATCATCGTGATAGCTAATAATAGATAGATGAGCTTAGTATTACAGCCGTAATTGCTATATTACTAAATGGTTATTCTCCTGTTATGGCAATGTATTAAAAATGGGGCTGTCCTAGATGATAGCTAAATACTTCCTTTAACTATTTGTTTTAAAATAGCTAATTTCTTCTTTACTCCTTTAGTGTTAAATCGCCACTCACATTCCTTCAGATACAAAACAATATGTGCCTTAGGAAGACCGTTAAATTTACGTAAATGACATTTAGCCTGATTCCAAAAATGTTCGATACCATTGATATGATTTTTTTGGTCAACAAACTCAGTACCATGATTGGTCCGGTAGTGCTTAAAATCACTCATATAAAGAACATCATAACTGGCAAAATTATTGATATATACAACACTATCAGGGCAAATTTTCGATTCGATAATGGGCAATAAGATTCTCGATTTTGCATCAGGAATAACCTTTGTATAGACCTTACCGCCCCGTTTTAAGATCCAGAATACAGGGACTTTACCAGCAGCTCCGCCACCCCGCAGCCCTTTATGCCACCCATCGAAATAGCTTTCATCCAGTTCAATTTCGTCATCAAACATAGAGCGCTGCTCTACGTACTCAGCGATAAGGACTCTAAGGCGATGAAAGTAGTATGCTGCTGTATTCCGGTGAACACCCACAAGTTCACCGGCTGTGCGTGCGGTAGCACCAGCAATAAACAGTTCTAATAACCGCCCTTACTGATACTGGCTGAGTCGACTTTTTCTCATGGAACTACCCTAGATTATATTGGTTATCTAGGACAGCCCCATGATTTATATAATCGATTGGTTAATAAAGGAAAAGCAAAAATGTTGGTTTTAGTAACTGCGATGCGTAAATTAGTTCATCTGTGCTACGGAGTATTAAATATGCAGCCATCATATGATGAAAACTATGCTATCAAAACTTGACCAACAAAACGGTAGCTTATTAGCTGAATCCAAGCCCCAAAATGCAATCGTTCATAGCAATAAAAAGTTAAAAATAAATGGATTATAATAAAAAAATCAAGTTATAATGATAAAAATTGCTAAGTAATTTGAAATAAAGTTTTTATTTAGCAATTTAAACTCACGTGTTTATTTATAGTATAAGCATATAGGAAAGGAAAAAATGACTAATAAAAACATAGAAGAGTTAATAAAAGAAAGTGGCTTTACTTCTAATGAAATAAAACTATTAAAGTCCATAAATCAAAGAGACAATACAACACTGCTAGACGAGATGATTAATTTGGAAAGTCGTTTCTATCGATTATTAGTTGTGCTTCCTTTGTCATTTTCAGTTTTGATTTTCTTTTTTTTAATGGCGGAAAAAATAAATATAATAGGTCTTGTTATAGCTATTCTTATTTTAATGCCACTTTCTCTATTTATGACTTCGTTTAAGCTATCTTATAAGTCGTTTATATTTATGCGTAAATATAAACGACTGTAAAAATCATTTTTTATTATCGGTATCATTATATGTATCGTAGATTGATTTTAATGTTACTACATCTGCTGATATTTCTAAAGTAAGAGCATAGCCACCCATGGTTTTGTAACTAGTAACATAATCCTCTTTTATATAATAGAATAATCTCCACGCTTCTGGTTTTAATACATTTCTAAACACCCCATATCCAGATAGTGCAATATCTACTCCACCATAAACTAAATTTGCCATTCTTTTATCTGAACCGAAAAATTCAAAAGTGTCTTCATACCCTCTTCTTAAATAGCCTTTATATTCTGCGTCATTATCAAGTAATGAAGTTAAATTTTCCTCAAAACTACCAGCTCCTTGAACTATAAGGTATGATCCGGCAACATAGCCAACTACTGTTGGAGACGTCGCGGTTACAATAGCAATACCTGTAATAAATTGCACAGCACTTGAAACTAAACCAATTCCTCTTAAAACATAAGAATACGCATCATTTTCTTTTTTCATTCCAATGTATGCGTATTTTTCTAGCTTTTTATTTCTTATTATGCTTTCTTGATTGGTTAAATATGACTTCTCCTGTTTTAAATCCTGTATTGCTTGTAATTTAGATGCTTCCGAAGATGATTTACTTGAGATAATATCTAGTTTATGGTCAGTGAATTTTTTTACTTCGTTTTGAAATCTTTGTTTTACTAAGAAATTGTCTAGAAACCTTGATGAAGTTAAAGCTGACTCTATTACGCTTCTGGCAGTCAATGCTCCCATTGAAGAATAATAATTATTATTTCTATTTATATACATAATTAGTAAACCCTATCATCCCAAATGCTATATCCACTAGTTCCTGCTAAGTAATGTTGCCACGTTATGCTTTTATATTTAAAAGATACGCTTTCCAATGGTTGAGCATCATTGTGAGTTAATGAGTTAGGGCAAATAATATCTATGTTGCTTATGGTGGCACCTGTTACCTTTATAGTAAAATAAAGAGACAACCCACCATTACTATCTGTCCTGTACATATCAAAGACACATTCTAATTCCTCATTATTTGATATAGCGATTCCTAATAATGGAGTTGACTTATCTACCGGTTTTTTTATCGTAATAGGGTAGTGATTTACATTTTGTTCTCTAGATAAAGAATGATTTAATTCATAAATATATATTTTATCCTCTCTTCCACATTGGTATAGATTTCCAATGGAATTTTCTGATGAACATCCAGAAGATATTAAACCTTGCTTCTTACCATTAATCGTTAAATAAATAATATTCGCCACTAAATTATTCCTTTTTGGTTTTTATATGTGGACAAAAAAAATACAATATAATCTATTGCATTGTCAATTATATTTAAAGATTAATTTAATAACTGCAAATACATTTTTATGTTGTTATAGATAAGTATTTCACATACCAATCCAACATAAATATACATTATTATTATTACTTAGCATTTGCAATTGTGCGATCATCTTTCAAGGCCAAAAAGCAAATCGCAACAGCCAATAGCGTTATGCCCATCAAGGAGTATGTCAGGATACTGAAAGCGTCACTATAAATGGCCATCAAATCCTGTCCCGGTAAGCTGGCAAACAATTCTTTGTTACGCTCAAGATTTCCGGTTGTCAAATTATTTGACATCTCCGAAATGACTTTATTTGAAGGTGATTGGAAGGCCTGTCTCAACCCCACATGCAGAAGGAAATTTAGCGTTGCCAGTGCGCCTGCCACACAGATCGCTTCACCACAAGCACGCATGGTCGTGAAAATACCCGTCGCCATTCCCGCCCGCTCAATAGGAACAACCCGGATTGAAAGGTCATCCATCAATCCCCAAGGAAATCCCGTGCCAATGCCGATCAACAATAGTGGAAACATTAGCATTGTCGGCTCAGTTCCAACAGGCATATCGGCCAACCATGCCAGCCCAATGGCTGCGCACACTAACCCCATGCAAGAGAGCACCGGAGATGAAACCCAACGGCTCAGTAATGCTGCCAGAAATGGAACAAAAAGCATTGGGGCTGATAGAGCAATCATCATTTCTCCCGCTTGAATTGCACTATAGCCTTCAATGCCAATCAGACGAAGCGGCAACAATATCAGCAGAACAATAAAACAGACGGCCGTTGCCAATGGCAGGAATTGTACTCCGACAAATTTTTTGTAACGAAAGAGGGAAATATCCAACATTGGGCGAGCATGGGTTAACTCACAGGCAATGAAAACAGCTAACATTATTATCGCAGCGCCGAGTAACGAGATAACCGTTAAGCTGCCTATTCCACTTTGCGGAATTTGCATGATGCCAAAGGTCAACAAAACTAAAAATGAGGTAAAGCTGATCAAGCCCTTGATATCGAGTTTAGCCGCATCAGGGTCTCGAGACTCTCGCATATGGAGTCCGCCAATTACCAATGTAAGGGTGCCGAATGCAGCGCCCAGCAGAAAAACGGAACGCCAGCCAAAGACTTCTACCAAAAAGCCTGATATCACAGGCCCGAATGCCAATCCCACACCGAAGGCCGTTCCCAACAATCCAAACGCCTTAGTTCTTGCACGTTCGTCAAACTCCTGGGCCAAAGATGCATTTCCTCCCGCCATCGCTAAAGCGGCAAAAAGGCCTTGAAATCCTCTGACTAAATCCAGAAAAACGACATTGTTGGCAAGGCTGACAATGACCGAAAAGAGCGTGAAGCCCGCGATGCCTATTACAAACATCCTTTTGCGCCCATATTGATCAGCCAATGCCCCCGCAGCCATGACAGCACTGCCAAAACTTAACGCAAATGCATTAATGACCCAAGATAAGGCAATTCCGCTGCCACCCAATTCGTTTTGGATCGCAGGCAAAGCCACTGCTGGACCAGTATATTCCAAGGGCAGAATGAGCCCTGCTATACAAACAGAAACTAAAACCCAGTAACGGCTCAGTGATTTTTTCTGCACTATTTGCATGCTGCATTCTCCACAATATTTTTCGATCAATAGAGAGCGTTCTCGAAAATTTGATTTTACTTATGTAAAAACAGCAATAATATTGCTATATTCTCAAATATTAATTGCGGAAATAGCATGAATCATGACCTGGCTCTCTGGCATCTCTTTTTTCGCATTGTTGAAAGAGGCAGCCTGATAAAAGCAGCGAAAGATTTACATATAGATCCTTCTGTTGCCAGCCGACGTTTAGCAACACTTGAACATCAACTTAAAGTCCAATTGCTTAATCGTTCGACCAGGAAATTAAGCCTGACTGCGGCCGGAACCGTGGCATATGAACAAATGCGCCCATTGCTGGACGAAATTGAGGGGGTATTGGGTGATATCAGCAATAAGTCATTGGCTGGAAAGATCAAAATAACCGCCCCAGTGAATTTCGGAGAGCATTATGTCACGCAATGGCTGACTCTTTTTCAACGCCAACATCCCGATATCACCTTCGACTTGGTACTTTCAGACCACTGTTTGGATCTTCGGCAAGAAGGCATCGACCTTGCCATCCGTATCGGAGAACTACCGGCTTCGACTTTGATCGCCAAAAAGCTGGGCAATATGTCTAATGTATTGTGTGCCAGCCCTGAATATCTGCTGAAATACGGGACACCAGAACATCCCCAAGACTTGAGTTATCATAAATCGGTGATTTATTCTCTCCATCAAAGTGCCTCCCCAACTCGCTTGCAACTCTCTCGGGGGCATGTCATAGAGCACGTGGATCTATCCGGTCATTTTTATCTGAATAATATCGGTGCAATATACCAAGCCGTATGTCATGGCGTCGGAATTCATGCCGGCCCAGCCTGGCTTTTCAATGAGGCCATTCTCAATAAAAAACTGATCAGACTCTTGCCTGACTGGCAATTACCGTCATTGCCGATTCATCTGCTGAGAATGAAAAGTCACTATGTGCCCAGCCGAATATCAGCATTAATTGATTGGATAGCATTGTGTTGGAAAGATAATGATGTTGGAGCCAAATTGCCACAAGATATCAGTCTGTTATGACGAAATCTGACACATGCCATAGATTATTTGCCAGCGATTTGGTTTCAACAAAATTTGGCTACGGTAATTACGGTAATGAAGATAAGAAAAAACAGATGAAATAATGGTGAGGAAACAAATTTCTTTAAGATTTGGATTTGGACTTTATAATTTGGAGCGGGAAACGAGACTCGAACTCGCGACCCCAACCTTGGCAAGGTTGTGCTCTACCAACTGAGCTATTCCCGCGTCGCTGATGGCTAATCTAAGCCAGAGATACCTGATTGCTTGTTTCAAAATGGGATTTTTGAAGCTGAACATCAGGAACGGGCGCCATTATGAACGTGTTCCGCTAAGATGGCAAGCCCTTTACATGCATAATCATATCAACCGCTCAAAAGATATTCTTTCTCTCTCCAATACAAAAAATACGTACCATAATCGAAACAATTATCTAAAATAAACAACAACCATCTTGCAACACAAATAATACATTTAAATAACATCTAATAAGATTTATGCTTGTCGTTAGTATGTTAGGAAAATAGATTAACTTCTATTTTAGTAGCAACTTAGATGATTATTCTCTTCAGAGAGGGTCAAAGATATGGCTCGACATTATCACTCTAAATTCGTTACAGGCACAGAAGCATTGGTCGATCTTTTACTTGCTCAGGCTGAAATGGATGAAATCCACAATCTCAGTACAGCAGGGTTTGTTTCAGGCTATCGAGGCTCACCTTTGGCTCGTTTAGATCAAGTTTTATGGCAACACAGCAAAGAATTGATTCAAGCAAATATTCGCTTTCAACCCGCAATTAATGAAGATCTCGCCGCAAGTGCTCTGGTAGGTACGCAAAAAGTAGAATCCGACCCTGACAAGCAGGTCAGCGGTGTTTTCGGAATGTGGTATGGCAAAGGGCCGGGCGTGGATCGCTCCGGTGATGCCCTCAAACATGGCAACGCCTATGGCTCTTCCCCACATGGTGGCGTGCTCGTTGTCGTCGGGGATGACCACGGTTGTGTCTCCTCTTCGATGTCCCACCAATCCGATATCAGCCTGATGTCATGGAGTATGCCTATTTTACATCCGGCATCGGTTGCCGATTACATTGATGTCGGCTTATGGGGCTGGGCGGCCTCTCGCGTGAGCGGCGCATGGATTGGATTCAAGGCAATCAGTGAGGTCGTGGAAAGTGGTGCAGTCCGAATAGGCAAGCCATTTCCTGAGTATAAAATACCTCAGGTTGATCCCGGGCCTGACGGGCTTCATTGGCGCTGGCCCGATCTCCCCGGCCCGCAAATTGAAAAACGCCTAGCCTATAAGCTCAAAGCCATTGAAGCTTTTGCCAGACTTAACCCCATCGATTTCCTCCTTGCCCCCTGTGAACACCCACGAGCCTTATTAGTCACAGTAGGCAAAGCTCATCAGGATGTCATGGAGGTTTTACGCACCGGCGGTTTAACACCAACGGAACTGGCACAACAAGGAATTGCGGTTCTCCATGTTCGTCTGGTTCATCCCCTGTCCCCCCTGCTTATCGAACTCGCAGCACAGGCCACTGATATTTTTGTCATTGAGGAAAAAGCCGCCGTCGTTGAAATATTGCTTTCGCATCAACTGGTTAAATTGCAGAAAAATGTCAGGTTGATAGGCAAGCATAATCATCTTGGCCAAGAATTATTGCCAGCGGACATTGAATTGCGCCCTTCTCGTGTCGCTGCTCCCCTTGCCGGATGGTTACAGCAATTCAACCTGTTTCTCTCTGTGCCATTAGAATGGTCAACAACCTCTGCTTCGCACGATAGCAGTTTGCCAAATAGCAGTTTGCCAAAACGTACCCCGTATTTCTGCGCGGGCTGCCCTCACAGTACATCAACCCGTTTGCCTGAAGGAAGCCAAGCTCAAATTGGTATCGGATGCCATGTCATGGCTGCCTGGATGGATCGCAACACAGGAAACGGTCTCCTGCCGATGGGAGGAGAAGGCGTCGACTGGATAGGACATTCGCCATTTATTAACCGCTCCCATGTATTTCAAAATCTGGGAGACGGCACCTATTTTCACTCCGGCCATTTAGCCATTCGTCAGTCCGTAGCGGCGGGAAGCCACATTACCTATAAATTACTGTTCAATGAAGCGGTAGCCATGACCGGCGGGCAACCAGTGGAAGGCAACATAACTATCCCGCAAATTGCCTCCTCAATGCTCGCGGAAGGGGTGTCAGAAGTCGCCGTCGTAACAGAAAATCTCGACAAATATAAAGATAAAAACTGCCTGCCGAATAAGGTAAAACTCTATGGTCGAGATTATCTTGAAGATGTGCAAAAACGTTTTCGGGAGACAATTGGCGTAACAGTGATCATTTATGATCAGGCCTGTGCAACGGAGTTACGCCGCAAAAGAAAACGTGGCCTGATTCCAAAAGCACCGCGCCGCGCCGTTATTAACGAATCTGTTTGTGAAGGATGCGGCGATTGTCAGGTTCAATCGAACTGCCTTGCTGTCATTCCGACAAAAACACCACTGGGCACTAAACGCAAAATAGATCAACACGTTTGTAACTCCGATTTATCCTGCCTGAAAGGATTTTGCCCCAGCTTTATCACGGTTGAAAATGCCAATCCCCGTCCCGATCTCAGCAGGATCATCTCTTCTGATGATCTGGGAAGAATGGTTTCCCGATTACCACAACCAATAGTTCCTTCTGTGGAGATCCCCTATGAAATTCTATTGGTTGGTATCGGTGGGACAGGCATTGTTACCGCAGGACATTTATTGGCAAATGCTGCTCAGTTAGATAATTGTTCGGTCAGCCTGCTCAATTTTACTGGCTTTGCTCAAAAGGGAGGTGAAGCCATAACCCATGTCCGGCTAAGTCGCGACAGAAGCCAGTTGCATCAAGTCAGAATTGATAAGGGGCGGGCTGATCTGATCATTGCAGCTGATTTGGTTGCGGCCACCGGGCAAAACTCGCTGGAAGTGATGTCACGGGGTTTAACGAAATGCATACTGAATACCCATGAAACCCAAATCGGCACGATGCTCAGAGATCCCATATTGGATTTAGACTATCCCAAAATGCTCGATATCCTGAAGCAGCACATCCAAACACTGCGTTCAATTGATGCTGAAATCATGGCATCGCATCTGGTGGGGGACAGAAATCAAACAAATATCGTGTTGATCGGCTATGCATGGCAACTGGGCAAGCTCCCAATCGCGCTATCTTCTATCGACATTGCCATTCAGGCATTGGGGCATGCCGCAGAGAAAGCCCGCAAGGCCTTTGATATAGGCCGTCTTGCGGCGGAACAGCCTGATATTTTGCTGGAACGTCTGGGTATCCACCCGAAAGAAAGCATAAAAAATTTAGACGATCTGATTATGGAAAGGTATCAACTATTGGTTGAATACCAAAACGAACGATATGCCATGCGCTATCTCAGCCGCATCGCCCAAGTACAGATAGCGACCCAACAGATTGATGCAGAAGATCTCACGAAATCCATTGTTGAAAACTTATTCAAACTCATGGCGTACAAAGATGAATATGAAGTTGCGCGTCTCTACACTAAAACGGGTTTCTTCGATAATCTCCGCTCACAGTTTGATAATACGGACAACATTCGTTTTCACCTCAGCGTTCCTCTTTTCAACCGCAAAGATCCCCGTACAGGCCAACGTGGAAAAAGCGAGTATGGTTCATGGATCATTCCAGTATTTCGCTTTCTGGCTGGATGCAAGTCGCTTCGCGGTACGGCATTCGATATTTTTGGTTATCAAGAAGAGCGTAAACAGGAAAGAAATTTGCTGCTCGAATATGAAAAACTCATTGATTTTTTAATAGAAAAAATGGATCTCAATAATTTGTCTATCTGTAAAAAACTCGCCGAACTTCCCGATCAAGTACGTGGTTTTGGTCATGTGAAGCAAAAAGCAATAAAAAGCATGATGGAACGTAAGGAAACATTGCTGAAAGAGTTGGCAAAGGCCGTGTAATGATGAAAATGAGCCAGAGAGAGCGAAGAAACGAAAAAAGCGCCAAAAGGCGCTTTTTTCATATGTACTTCTATTGCGGATTTGCAGATATCTGTGAAATCTACCATCCTGAATTTGGAGCGGGAAACGAGA
>NZ_VCDN01000071.1:0-25564 GCF_033949405.1 Xenorhabdus santafensis
AGTCCCGTCCGCACCGCCACCTTATTTCATTGAAAAGCCTCGAGAGAAATCTCGGGGCTTTTTGCTATTTAAAGATTTTTAACTTAACGCTTTTCACCTAACCGCTTTTTATCTAATTCCATATAGCAAGCAATTGTGCCTTAATGGTCTTTTTTGCTATTCATATTCCTGATAAGCGTTCTGTGAATGGAAGCCATCCATATTGGCTCAGAAAGCATTCACGCTCAGTTTTGCTACCTTGATAGTATATGAGGGCGCTCAGTAGCGTCTGACTTGGCTTCAAAGGCAATATATACCCCTCTATTTTTGGTTGAACTGACTAATTTAGCAACAACAAAAACCTCTGGGCGGATATTGGATGTGCAAATCTTTATTTTGCCTGTGAGACATATATCAGCGTAGTTGTAGCCAGATAAGTGAGTTTTATAATCACTATCAAAAACCATAGTAATTTTTATTGATTCTGTGTTTGAAATATATATTGTTATCAATAGAGTGCGTAATAATTTCTTTTTATATTAGTTCGATTAATGATAGAAATTAAAACTAATTGGTGAGAGATGTATTTTATTTTTTTAGATTCTGATTTTATATTTCTATAATGCTATTTTTTAGTGATGAATAGTATAAGTTCTATATATAAAAATATTTAGATTAAACCCATTTATCATATTTTCTGCTTATCTGTGATTACATGTAAGTGAATGAATTATCGGGTTTAAAATGCCATTAATGTAAATAATTCTCAATCTCTAACTTTAAAATAAAGAATACAGTAACCCTTGAAGTATTTTATAGTAATGATAGTCAATAAGTTGTTCTATTTTTTTCATTAATTGAGAATAACACACTATTTTTATTCATTTTTTAGCCCCAAAAAAAGTTATGTTGCTGAAATTTTGATTATATTAATCAACTATTGTTGTTTTTATTACTATTGGTTATATGAATGTTTTATGTCAGCGATATACTATTCTATGATAACTTGGTTTTTTTGTGCTCAATAGATTGAAATCAATGATGGGTATGTCATATTGGTAAAATTGAATGAGGGAAAACGTATGGCGGAGGTAAGATTGGCAATAAGAAGCTATGCGAAGAAGCTGTACGAAAGAAAACTTGTAAGTAAGAAGAGAACAAAAAAGAATTATGCCATGCGGTACGTTGCAGGTCAGCCCGTAGAGCAAGTTTTCCCTACTTCTAGGCAATTATTAGAGCAGTCAGCATTGCCGCATGGAGAGCCGATTTTTGCCAGTAATAATGAATTTACTATCGCCATTTGGAACATATACAAACAACAGCGCCCACTTTGGCAAAATGTTCTGACTTCCTTAATTGGAAAGAGTGATCTTGTTTTGCTGCAAGAAGCACAAACAACCCCTGAGTTATTAAAATTTATAACAAACAGCGGGTTAATGGCAGATCAAGTTCCTGCATTTGCTATTCCTCAGCACCCATCGGGCGTAATGACTCTGGCCTCATCTTCACCCATTTATTGTTGCCCACTTCGTGAGAAGGAACCGATACTCAGGTTATCCAAATCATCATTAATCACGATTTATTCATTACCGGATGGGCGCCAATTAATGGTAATCAACGTGCATGCGGTTAACTTTAGTCTTGGTGTTGATGTTTACAGTAGGCAATTAGATAACATCGGAGCTCATATAAAATTGCACGATGGCCCGGTGATTTTTGCCGGAGATTTTAACGCATGGAGCCGCCAGAGATTAAAAGTGCTGGAACGTTTTGTATATCGCATGCAATTGAAAGAAGTCCATTTCAACGATGATCATCGGACAATTGTGTTTGGTAAGCCTTTGGATTTTGTTTTTTATCGGGGGATCACTGTTTCACATGCCTCGGTTTTAATGACAGGCGCTTCTGATCATAACCCGTTGATTGTCAGATTTTCTTTATAAGAATAGAAATAAAAAAGGGTGGCGAGAAAATTATTCATTTGAGGATAAAGATTCGCCGGTGTTTTACCGGCGAATTTTCAAACATGATTGGCTAAGGCAATCTATCTATGTGCGATAACTTTTTTCACACCATAAGCCAAAGTGAGAACAACAACCCAGCCTATTCCCACATACAGGGCATCCCTCGTCTGTTCAAAATAGCCCAATAACACGATGATGCTGGCCATAAAGGCAATGGTAATAGCAGGTGCAATTGGCCACATTGGGATTGGGAACTTCAGCGTCTTGGTTTCTTCAGCACTCATTTGGCGGCGCATGGCAACATGTGATATTAAGATCATCAACCATACCCAGACAGTCGCAAATGTAGCCACAGATGCAATAATAATAAAAATCTTCTTAGGCATCAGGTAATTAAAAACTGCACCGAGTAACAGAACGCACATCATGACCAGAACAGTCATCCAAGGCACACCATTGCTGGTGAGTTTTCTGAATGATTTTGGTGCTTGTCCTTCTTGGGCCATACCGTACATCATTCGTCCGGCACCAAAGATATCGCTGTTGATGGCGGAAATGGCGGCGGTAATCACGACGATATTCAAGATATTTGCAGCTGAATTAATTCCCAGATTAGAGAAAATTTGTACAAATGGGCTTCCATCCTGACCTATCTGATTCCATGGATAGATACACATCAAAATGCACAGAGTCAGGACATAAAAGATCAAGATGCGGAATGGGACTGCATTGATCGCCTTAGGGATCGTTTTTTCTGGATTTTTCGCTTCACTGGCCGTGATACCAATCACTTCTATACCACCGAATGCGAACATAACGATCGCGAGCGACGCTATAATCCCACTGACGCCGTTTGGCATAAAGCCGCCATGTTCCCATAAATTGGACAGGCCGGTCGCATGCTCAGTTGCCTGCCCAAAGCCATAAAACATAATGGCAAACCCGCCAATAATCATGGCGATAATGGCACTCACTTTAACAATCGAAAGCCAGAATTCCATTTCACCGAAAAATTTCACATGACAAAGATTCAAGGCACCGATAAGGCATACAATGCTCAGAACCCAAATCCATTGTTCGACATCCGGGAACCAGAGTTTCATATACATGCCGAATGCAGTAATATCAGCCAAGCAAACAAACAGCATTTCAAGCACGTAAATCCAACCGGTCAGGAACCCGGCCAAAGGCCCCAGATAATGGCTGGCATATTGTGAGAAAGAACCGGAAACTGGATGGTGAACGGCCATTTCGCCAAGTGCTCTCATCACAATAAATACGGCAGCACCGCCGATTAAATAGGCCAACAATACCGCGGGGCCAGCTTGTTGAATTGCTGCTGCTGAGCCATAAAACAGCCCCGTGCCTATGGCAGAGCCTAAAGCCATAAAGCGAATATGCCGTACGCTTAGGCCCTGTTTAAGCTGATTTTCATTATTTCGCATTCGTTATTCCCATCTATCCTTTCATGCCAGAGAGTATTTCGGGCATACAATGCTCTGCCTGGCGCGAGGTGCCAGAAAAAGCAACCCCGTACCATACCACAAAGAAGGATGTCCGCGGGATAGATATCTGTAATAATACGGGCAGTTTAGTAAAACCAGAGTTTTTTTATGATTTACCCAATAAATGAAATCTTTCAAACTTTACAGGGAGAAGGGGTGTTTACCGGTGTTCCTTCGGTTTTCATTCGCTTACAAGGATGTCCGGTAGGTTGCAGTTGGTGCGATACCAAGCATACGTGGGAAAAAGAGGCTGATAAACAGCAGCCGATGGAAAATATCATCCTGAAGTCACAGGATAGTGATATGTGGGGAGTGGCTACCGCGCAGCAACTACTTAATTTATTCGCCCGGCAGGGCTACAGTGCTCGCCATGTTGTGATTACAGGTGGAGAGCCGTGCTTGTATGATTTACGTCCTTTGACTGAGCTATTTGAAAATGAAGGTTATAACTGTCAAATAGAGACAAGTGGAACACATGCTATTTTGTGTTCTGACAAAACATGGGTAACTGTTTCGCCAAAAGTGAAAATGCGGGGGGGATTCAAGGTCTTGCCTGAGGCCATGAAACGGGCGGATGAAATCAAACATCCGGTGGGAAGGGCGCGCGATATTGAAGCATTGGATGAATTACTAACGATGCTTGATGGAAATCCTACCCCAATCGTTGCCTTGCAGCCGATCAGCCAGAAAGAAGACGCTACCCGCCTGTGCATCGAAACGTGCATTGCCCGCAACTGGCGTTTTTCGATGCAGACTCATAAATACTTAAATATCGCTTAAAGTTCATTCAGCACCAAGTTTTGGTGCTGAACCCTTATTTACCACGATAGACACAACCTGCATTACATGTTTCTTTGACCATGACTGAACTCAGTTGAGGCAATACCGGTTTTGATTTTTCCCAGATCCACTTTGCCAGAACTTCGCTGGTTGGGTTTTCCAGTCCTGGAATTTCATTGAGGTAGTGGTGATCAAGCTGCTCCCAAATGGGCTTGAATGCGGTTTTTACATCGGAAAAATCCATAATCCATCCTGTCAGAGGATCTACCTCTCCGGTAATTTCCAGGCGAACCATAAACGAATGTCCATGCAGGCGCCCACATTTATGTCCTTCGGGAACATGTGGCAAGCGATGTGCGGCTTCAAATTGGAAGTCTTTAAAGATAGTTGTACTCATGGTGCTTTTCTCTGATTTCAAAAAGTCGGCTATTCTACCTGAACTTTGTGCGCTTAACGTGATTTTTCTGGAGGAAGAGTGTGCAATATTTAACAACTTTATCGATATATTAAATCTGTAAACAAAGTTAGGCGTTTTAGTTATGAGATATTGCGATCCTGTCTTTAAGTACTCCGCTTATTCTAAGATAACCTGATACCTAATTTTCATGCCCATGATTATTACACCTATTTGGCTACTACTCGATTAAATCAAAATCAAGCGCCTCATTTGTGGTGTTGACGGCATGGATACTGGCTACAGCAGCAAAAGGCAACGAATATGACAGTAAAACCACCCTCAACTTCATTATTACCGGTTTCTCCTGAACAACTTTCACGTTTGCAGTCAGCAACTAGTGATTTTTCCTCTCATCAGTTAGCTTGGTTGTCTGGCTATTTTTGGGGCGTCGTCAATCATCAACCACAAGTTGAGCTGAATACGCCCGCAGCACCTGCACAAGAAACAGTTACCTTACTCTCTGCTTCGCAAACAGGTAACGCCCGCCGTTTGGCGGAACAGCTCAGAGACTCATTACTGGCTGCCAATCTCAGTGTGAATTTGGTTAATTCGGGTGATTATAAGTTTAAGCAAATTTCTCAAGAGAAGATATTGATTATTGTGGCTTCGACGCAAGGTGAAGGTGAACCAGCCGAAGAAGCGGTAGCACTCTATAAATACCTCTATTCGAAAAAAGCGCCATCAATGAAAGAAACCTCTTATGCCGTATTTGGGCTGGGAGATACATCGTACGAAAATTTTTGCCAGGCAGGGAAAGATTTTGACAATCGTTTGAGCGAGTTAGGTGCCAAACGTTTATTGGATCGCGTCGATGCAGATGTGGAATATCAAGAACAGGCCGACCAATGGCGGCAGAAAATCACGGATATCTTGAAGGAGCGTTTGCCAGCACAAACAACACTCGCAGCCTCTCCCGCCGTTTCAGCGGCGCAATTAAGTGCAGCGAATGAGAGTTTGTCATATACCAAAGAAGCGCCCCTGACCGCGTCATTGCTGGTGAACCAAAAAATCACGGGACGTGGTTCAGACAAAGATGTCCGTCATATTGAAATTGATTTGGGTGATTCTGCCTTGAGTTACCAACCAGGGGACTCACTTGGTGTCTGGTTTGAAAACGATCCCGCTTTAGTGGATGAATTAATCACTCTACTTTGGCTGGAAGGAACTGAGCAAGTGACTGTTAATGGCAACGCGCTTTCATTGCGTGATGCACTGACAAGCCATACAGAGTTGACTCAAAACACCGCAGTTATTGTTGAAAAATGTGCAACCTTGTCAAAAGATCAAAAACTTTTGGCGCTAGTGGCTGATAAACCGGCATTGCAAAAATACGCTGAGCAAACCCCTATCGTCGATATGATCAGGCAAATAGCCTTGCATCCGGATGCCCAACAATTTATTGATTTATTGCGCCCATTGACACCGCGCCTCTACTCCATTTCTTCCTCACAGTCTGAAGTTGAAAACGAAGTTCACATTACTGTCGGCGTGGTTCGTTATGAGATTGAAGGCCGAGCTCGTACTGGTGGTGCCTCAGGTTATCTGGCAGATCGATTGCAGGAAGATGACAACATCCGGGTTTTCATTGAACCGAATAACAACTTCCGCTTGCCTGCTGATCCAAATGCCCCCGTGATTATGATTGGGCCGGGAACGGGAATTGCCCCATTCCGGGCGTTTTTACAACATCGTGACAATCAGGGCGCTGAAGGCAAGAACTGGTTGTTTTTTGGTAATCCACATTTTGTCGAAGATTTTCTTTATCAGGTTGAATTCCAGCGTTATGTGAAAGACGGCTTATTGACCCGCTTTGATATGGCATGGTCGCGTGATCAGCCACAAAAAGTGTACGTACAGGACAAATTGCAGGAGCAGGGCGCTGAAATTTGGCGCTGGATCCAGGATGGCGCGCATTTGTACGTTTGCGGTGATGCTAACCGTATGGCAAAAGACGTAGAGCAGACACTGCTGGACATTATTTCACAACAAGGCGGCATGGATGCTGAACAAGCTGATGAATTCTTGAGTGAATTGCGCCTTGAGCGCCGCTACCAAAGAGATGTGTACTAATATGAGCAATGTGAACAATGATGAAAAGCAAGGCCCTTTGGTTGTTGAAGGCAAACTTGCAGACAGCGAACGCATGAAATTGGACAGCAATTACCTGCGTGGAACAATCAGTGAAGATCTAAAAAATGGGCTGACAGGTGGCTTTGAGGGCGACAACTTCTTACTCATTCGCTTTCACGGCATGTATCAACAAGATGATCGTGACATCAGGGCGGAGCGGGTAGAACAAAAACTCGAACCTCGCCATGCCATGATGCTGCGTTGTCGTCTGCCGGGGGGCATTATTGCACCCGAACAATGGTTGGGCATTGATAGATTTGCGACAGAAAATACCCTGTACGGCAGTATTCGGTTAACTAACCGGCAAACATTTCAATTTCACGGCATTTTGAAAAATAATGTCAAACCGGCTCATCAACTATTGGCGTATATGGGATTGGACTCATTGGCAACCGCGAATGATGTTAATCGTAATGTGTTGTGTACATCCAATCCGGTGCAATCAGTTTTACATCAACAAGCGTATGAATGGGCGAAAAAAATATCAGAACATCTGCTGCCGCGCACTAATGCCTATGCTGAGATTTGGCTGGATAAAGAAAAAATCGCAACAACGGACGAAGAACCTATTCTTGGTGCAACGTACTTGCCGCGTAAATTCAAAACATCGGTCGTTATTCCTCCTCAAAATGATGTGGATTTACATGCCAATGACCTGAATTTTGTAGCTATTGCAGAAGGCGACCAATTAATCGGCTTTAACGTGCTGGTGGGTGGTGGATTAGCCATGACTCATGGGGACAAGAAAACTTTCCCGCGGCTGGCAAGTGAACTTGGTTTTATTGGTTTAGAACATACATTGGCAATAGCGGAAGCGGTGGTCACAACGCAACGCGATTGGGGTAACCGAACCGAACGCAAAAACGCCAAAACCAAATATACCCTTGAACGAGTCGGTGTTGACACGTTCAAACAAGAAGTTGAAAAACGTGCCGGAATAGCATTTGAGGCGATTCGTCCCTATGAATTTACCAGCCGTGGTGATCAAATCGGCTGGTTAAAAGGTATTGACGATAAATGGCACCTGACTCTGTTCATTGAAAATGGGCGTCTGCTGGATTATCCCGGCAAGCCGTTAAAAACAGGGATTGCAGAAATCGCAAAAATCCACTCAGGAGATTTTCGTCTGACCGCCAACCAAAATTTAATCGTGGCGGGGATCCCTGAAAGTGAAAAAGCACGTATCGAAGAAATCGCCAAATCCCATGGCTTAATTGATGATAGCGTGACAAATTTGCGTCATAACTCGATGGCTTGCGTCTCATTTCCTACCTGCCCGCTGGCGATGGCTGAAGCTGAACGTTTCCTGCCAACCTTCGTTGATCATGTTGATGCATTAATGGCAAAACATGGCATTAGCGACGAAAAGATTATATTGCGTGTTACAGGCTGCCCGAATGGATGTGGCAGGGCAATGCTGGCAGAAATCGGGCTGGTGGGTAAAGCCCTTGATCGCTACAACCTGCATTTGGGGGGCAACGATATCGGCACTCGCATTCCCCGCATGTATCGAGAAAATATCACCTCAGCAGAGATCCTTGAAATACTGGATGAATTAATCGGTCGATGGGCATTGGAACGTCATGCGAATGAAAGTTTCGGCGACTACGTTATCCGGGCTGATATTATCAAGCCAGTATTAAATTCAGCCATCGATTTTTATGATTGGCAGGAGATAGCATGAGTCAGTTGAATTTATCGGAATTGGCAGCGTTGGCACCAGAGCAGCAAACTGAAGCACTGGCTGGCATCAATCAGCAATTGGAGTTGATGGAAGCTGGCGAACGCGTGGCTTGGGCGTTGGAACACTTACCCGGCGAATTTGTTCTCTCTTCCAGCTTTGGTATTCAGGCAGCAGTTTGTTTGCATCTTGTGACACAGCAATACCCAGATATTCCTGTGATCCTCACGGATACAGGATATCTGTTTCCTGAAACCTACCAATTTATTGATAAATTGACTGAGCAACTCAAACTAAACTTGAAAATCTTTCGCTCAGACTACTCCCCGACTTGGCAGGAAGCGCGCTATGGCAAATTATGGGAGCAAGGCGTAGAAGGGATTGAACGTTATAATCGGATCAATAAGGTTGAACCAATGAACCGGGCATTGAAAACGTTGCAAGCGCAAAGCTGGTTTGCGGGATTGCGCCGTCAGCAATCGGCAAGCCGGGCCAACTTACCTGTATTGGCAATCCAGCGGGGCGTTTTCAAGATCCTGCCAATTATTGACTGGAATAACCAGCGCATACATCAATATTTGACGCAGCACGGCCTTGAATATCATCCATTGTGGGAGCAAGGCTACCTTTCTGTTGGGGACACCCATACAACCCAGAAGTGGGAGCCGGGAATGAGTGAAGAGCAAACCCGCTTTTTTGGCTTAAAACGGGAATGTGGTTTGCACGAAAATTAACACGATAATTTAATGAATATCACGGTTAATAATATGTTTTATCGGGCCGGGCTTCCTAAACAGGAGCCCGGCTTTTTTTATCTTGAATATTTTTCGTGACTTGTTCTGCCATTGACTAAAAAGATTCGGCTTATACGATTCAGAAACAAGTAATTACTTTTTGTCATTTCATAACCTGATCGCGGACTCATATATTTAACCTTTAGTTGTCATAATAATAAGAGCTTATCGAGCTCTAGCACTGGATGATCTGCCATCGTGGACTACTTACCCTTATTTGTTCAGCTCAAAGCCCGCTCTGTCTTGCTGGTGGGAGGAGGCGAAATTGCTTCCCGCAAAGCCAGTCTACTGCTACGTGCCGGGGCTGCGTTAACGATTGTTGCGCCTGAATTACATGATGAACTTCAACAGCGTTATCAAAAAGCAGAATTTAAGTGGTTACAAGGCGCGTTTAAATCAGAATATCTCGATGGCGTATTTTTGGTCGTTGCAGCAACTGATGATCACAGCCTTAATCAGCATATTTACGAGGAAGCCAATAACCGGGCTGTATTAGTTAATATTGTCGATAACCAACCACTTTGCTCCGCAATTTTCCCATCAATCATTGATCGTTCCCCTGTCATCGTCGCAATCTCATCGGCGGGAACCTCGCCGGTATTAACAAGGTTACTGAGAGAAAAGCTGGAATCATTGCTTTCATTTCACCTTGGGACAATGGCAAAAATTGCAGGAAACTGGCGTGAGCGAGTAAAACAGCGTTTTTCTTCTATACGCCAGCGGCGCTATTTTTGGGAGAAAGCATTCAATGGACGCTTTGCCACACTGATTGCCAACGGGCAATTACAACAAGCAGAAGAACAACTCGAACAACAATTGTCTGAAAGCCCTGCACAAGGCGAGCTGGCGCTGGTGGGAGCAGGGCCAGGGGATCCGGGGTTGCTGACCTTAAAAGGGCTGCAAGTTATTCAGCAAGCAGATGTTGTGCTTTATGACCATCTGGTCAGTGCCGAAATTCTAGAATTAGTGCGTCGGGATGCCGATAAAATCTGTGTTGGCAAAAGGGCAGGAAATCATTCTGTCTCACAAGAAGAAACCAATGCACTCATCATTAAGCTGGCGAATCAAGGGAAAAAAGTCGTTCGCCTGAAAGGTGGCGATCCCTTTATTTTTGGCCGTGGTGGCGAAGAGCTGCAAATTGCCGCTGCTGCGGGTATACCTTTTCAGGTTGTGCCCGGCATTACAGCCGCGATAGGGGCGACGGCTTATGCCGGTATTCCGCTGACCCACAGAGAACATTCACAAAGCGTCACTTTTATCACAGGACATTGCCGTGAAAATGGCAATGAATTGGATTGGCCTGCATTAGCTCAGGGGAATCAAACTCTGGCCATTTACATGGGAACGATAAAAGCAGGCTTGATAAGCCAGAAACTGATTTCACATGGCCGGGACGCCAATACTCCCGTTGCGGTAATTGGCCGTGGTACCCGCCCGGATCAGCAAGTATTGACCGGAACTTTATCCGAACTGGATAAATTGGCACAGGAAGCCCCCTCTCCGGCATTACTTGTTGTGGGAGAAGTGGCCCAACTCCATCACCAGATAGCATGGTTCGGACAGCAGTCTGTCGCCCAAAGCGCCTTGAGCACCTCGGAAAAAACACCTGCTCACCTATATCACTCTGCTGTTATTGATATCGAATAAGGAACAGACAATGGACGAAAAAAGATTAACACACCTACAGCAGCTTGAGGCTGAAAGCATTCATATTATCCGGGAAGTCGCGGCTGAATTTGCTAACCCCGTGATGCTTTACTCGATTGGCAAAGATTCCTCTGTGATGTTGCACCTTGCACGCAAGGCATTCTACCCCGGAAAACTGCCTTTTCCTTTATTGCACGTGGATACTGGCTGGAAATTTCAGGATATGTACGACTTTCGTGATCGTACAGCGGAAAAATATGGTTTTGAGTTGTTGGTTCACCGCAATCCAGAGGGGGAATCTCTGGGTATCAATCCTTTTATTCATGGCAGTGCAAAGCACACTGACATCATGAAAACGGAGGGTTTGAAACAGGCACTGGATAAATATGGTTTTGATGCTGCATTTGGTGGTGCGCGGCGTGATGAAGAAAAATCACGGGCGAAAGAGCGTATCTACTCATTCCGTGACCGTTCACATCGGTGGGACCCCAAAAACCAGCGCCCGGAACTTTGGCGCAACTATAACGGCCAGATTAACAAAGGGGAAAGTATCCGCGTATTCCCCTTGTCCAACTGGACTGAACTGGATATCTGGCAATATATCTATCTGGAACAGATAGATATCGTTCCCCTCTATTTCGCTAAACTTCGTCCGGTGATCCAACGTGAAGGAACGTTGATCATGGTCGACGATGATCGCATCAATCTGCAACCCGGAGAAGTGATCAGCCAACGGCAGGTTCGTTTCAGAACCCTTGGCTGCTGGCCACTGACGGGAGCGGTGGAATCGACGGCAGAAACTTTGCCGGAAATTATAGAAGAAATGTTGATATCCACGAGCAGTGAACGACAAGGGCGCCTGATTGACAGCGATCAATCTGGTTCGATGGAGTTGAAAAAGCGTCAGGGTTATTTTTGAGGAGTTCAGATATGTCAGCCGTTGCACACAATGAAATCATTGCCAGCCAAATCAAACAGCAAGGTGGGGTCGAAGCCTACCTGCGGGCACAACAAGATAAGGGGCTTCTGCGTTTTTTAACCTGCGGCAGCGTGGATGATGGTAAAAGCACACTAATTGGCCGCCTTTTACATGACACCCGGCAAATTTATGAAGATCAACTTGCGGTATTGCAAAGCGATAGCAAGCGGATTGGCACTCAAGGAGAAAAACTGGATTTGGCGTTATTGGTGGATGGGTTAGCTGCAGAGCGGGAACAAGGTATCACCATTGATGTGGCATACCGTTATTTTTCCACGGAAAAACGTAAATTCATTATTGCTGATACGCCGGGGCACGAACAATATACGCGTAATATGGCAACCGGGGCTTCGACCAGTGATCTCGCCATTTTATTGATAGATGCGCGAAAAGGCGTTCAAGAGCAAACGCGTCGGCACAGTTTTATCAGCACATTGCTCGGGATCAACCATCTGGTTGTGGCCGTGAATAAAATGGATTTGATTGAATACCGGCAAGATAGATTTGAACAAATCAAACAAGATTATCTGGATTTTGCGGCGCAATTACCTTTTGAGCTAAACATTTATTTCGTTCCAATTTCAGCATTGGAGGGAGACAACATTGTTAGCCGAAGCGAAAAAATGGCATGGCACACAGGGCAAACCTTATTGGAGATCCTGGAGTCTGCGGACGTACAAACGAAATTGGCAGAGCAGCAACTGCGTTTTCCGGTGCAATATGTTAATCGCCCTGATCTTGATTTTCGTGGGTACAGCGGCACATTATCGTCGGGCATTTTAAAGCCGGGGCAGAAAGTCAAAGTCATGCCATCTGGCGCAATTTCATCAGTGGAAAGGATCGTTACTTTTGATGGTGAACGTTCATTTGCCGTGCCCGGAGAAGCGATTACCGTGGTATTAAAAGATGAAATTGATATTAGCCGTGGTGATCTGATCATTGCCGCTGAAGATGAAATGATTGCGGCTCGTCATGCCTTGGTTGATGTTGTCTGGATGTCAGAACGGCCGATGATTCAGGGGCAAAGTTTAGATATCAAAGTGGCAGGGAAAAAGAGCCGGGGGAAAGTCGATAATATCCAGTATCAGGTGGATATCAACACCTTAACGCAAAGAGTTGCGTCTGAACTGCCATTGAACTCGATTGGGCTGGTGGAATTTTCATTTGATGAGCCTTTGTTGCTCGATAATTACGTTCGGAATGCCGATATCGGGGGCATTATCCTCATTGATCGCCTGACAAATGTAACAGTAGGGGCAGGCTTAGTACGTGAAATCCACACTGACGTTTATCACGAATCCGCAGAATACAGCGACTTCGAATTGGAATTTAACCGATTGGTTCGGCGTCACTTCCCGCATTGGGGCGCGCGTGATTTGATGGGGGGAAAATAAGTGTCCAGAGGCAAAGTTTCGGTATCCCCGAACATCGTTTGGCACTCACACTCCCTTAGCAGGGCACAGCGTGAAGCGGTGAATGGCCACCCGGCATTAGTTATTTGGTTCACGGGATTATCTGGCTCTGGAAAATCCACGCTGGCGGGAGCGCTGGAACAAGCCTTGTTTTCACAAGGGATTAAAACTTATTTATTGGATGGTGATAACTTACGTCATGGCCTGTGCAATGATTTGGGCTTTTCTGAATCCGATCGGCGGGAAAACATCCGGCGGGTCGGAGAGGTTTCAAAACTGATGATTGATGCCGGGCTGGTTGTACTGACTGCATTTATTTCCCCCAATAGAGCAGAGCGGCAAAAAGTACGTGAATTGATGCAAGCAGGGCAGTTTATTGAAGTGCATGTTGATACACCATTAGCAGTGTGCGAAACCCGTGATCCTAAGGGGTTGTATAAAAAAGCGAGGGCGGGAGAGATACTTAACTTTACGGGCATCGACGCCGCTTATGAACCACCTGAACAACCCGAGGTTTATCTGGACGGCTCACAACCCGTCGGAGCATTAATCAATAAGCTACTGTTTACCCTGAAAAACAACGATATCCTGCCTATCTGACCCCTTTCTTCATACAAATCTTGTGAAACACATTATTATTGAAAGTGGAATAATGTGTTCCATGAGGTTTTATTACCATGTCTGGTGAACGTGAGTGGCGTCATGCCTTCAGTTGTGGGATGATTAGCGGGTTTTCAGGGGGGGAAATGGGCAAATTAACGCTACTATTACTGGTTCTACTTGGCTGGTTGCAGTATTCACTGTGGTTCGGCAAAAATGGCATTCACGATTATGTGCGGGTTAAGTCTGAGGTCGATAAGCAAGAGATCGACAACTTAAAACTTAAAGCGCGCAATGACCAGTTATTTGCTGAAATTAAAGATCTGAAAGGTGGGCAGGAAGCAATAGAAGAGCGCGCCCGCAATGAATTGGGCATGATTAAGCCGGGAGAGTCTTTTTATCGGATGGTGCCCGATGCGTCGAAACAAAACGCGCAGCAACCGTTAAATCAAAGCGAACCTTAAATCTGGGGAAAATCTGGCTCCGGGTAATTCGCCTATAAAAATAGACTGTGCATAAAAACGTTTTACTCAGAAAAGCATTACCCACAATATAATTTGTTCATCAAAATAACCTATGAATTAAAATAGCAAATAAATCAAAAATGAATAATTCAATACTTCATTCTTCCGCTGATATTTCTCCTGCTGATAGCGCCACAATAAAAACGCCAACTAATACTAAAATAGTGGCCCTAATCCCCGCTGCGGGGATTGGCAGCCGAATGAAATCAGATTGCCCAAAGCAGTATCTTGAGGTTGCCGGAAAAACCATCCTTGAACACACCTTGGCGGCATTGCTTGAGCACCCGCGTATTCAAGACATCATTGTTGCTCTCAACCCTGCTGATACCCAGTTCGCACAATTGGATATCGCGTCAGATCCTCGGATCACCACCGTAATCGGTGGTGAAGAACGCGCTGATTCCGTTTTGGCTGGATTGAATTATCTCGCCGGCCAGCCGACAGACAGAAAAATCTGGGTCTTGGTGCATGATGCCGCCCGCCCTTGTCTTCATCATGATGATCTTGACAACTTGCTGCGCCTCATGGGGCAAAACGAAAAGTATCCTGAAATATGTGGTGGATTGCTGGCATCACCTGTCAGAGACACGATGAAGCGGATGGCATCGCCATCAGAAGCAGGTTTGCCCGTCATTGCCCATACCGTTGAACGCAACGGGCTTTGGCATGCGTTGACTCCTCAATTATTTCCGCTGCCACTCCTGCGTGATTGCCTGATTAAGTCACTGGCGGAACAAGCCTGTATCACTGACGAAGCTTCGGCACTGGAGTATTGTGGTTATCGTCCGGTATTAATTCATGGGCGGGCAGACAATATTAAAGTTACTCAACCTGAAGATCTGGCATTGGCTGAATTTTACTTATCCCGAAAACTTAAGGAACCCACAATATGAGAATAGGGCATGGTTTTGATGTGCATAAATTTGGCGGAGAAGGGCCATTGGTCATTGGAGGTGTCCGCATTCCTTATGAGCAAGGATTAATTGCTCATTCAGACGGTGACGTAGCTTTGCATGCAGCAACGGATGCGCTATTGGGAGCGGCTGCACTGGGAGACATTGGCAAACTGTTTCCCGATACCGATCCGGCTTTTAAAGGCGCAGACAGCCGAGAACTATTGAAAGAAGCTTATCGCCGCATTCGGGCAAAGGGTTATCGGCTCGGGAATTTAGATATCACCATTATTGCACAGGCGCCCAAAATGCTGCCTCATATTCCCCAGATGCGCGTCAATCTGGCAGAAGATCTGGAATGCCATATTGATGATATTAATGTGAAAGCGACAACCACAGAAAAATTAGGGTTTGTTGGTCGTAAAGAAGGTATTGCCTGCGAAGCGGTTGCTGTGTTGGTCAAGGAATAAGTATGACATTGAGTGAATTGCATTGGCTGTATGGCCGCCCGGAAGCAACAGGGGTGGTTAAATCTTCACCAGAAGATTTTATTGTCCGTGAAGATTTAGGATTTTCCCCAGATGGGGAAGGTGAACATTTGATGGTACATATCCGTAAAACGGGATGTAACACCCAATTTGTCGCAGATAACCTTGCCCGTTTTGCCAAAATTCCAGCTCGCTCCGTGAGTTATGCAGGATTAAAAGATCGCAATGCAGTCACGGAGCAATGGTTTTGCCTGCATTTACCGGGAAAACAAGATCCGGATTTAGCCGCATTTCAACTTGAAGGTTGTGAAGTACTGGCAACTTCCCGCCAAAAACGTAAATTGCGAATTGGTGCGTTGAAAGGTAACGATTTTACTCTGGTGTTGAGAGAAATTTCTGATCGGCCATCGGTGGAAAAACGCTTGCAGCAGATATTGCAGGGTGGTGTTCCAAATTACTTTGGTGAACAACGTTTCGGGCGCGGCGGGCAAAATCTGGTTCAGGCACAGCGTTGGGCAGAGAATGAAATTCAGGTCAAGGAGCGTAGCCGCCGTAGTTTTTACCTCTCTGCTTGCCGCAGTGCCATGTTCAATGCTATTGCCAGTATCCGTATTGAACAAGATGAACATCAGCAGGTAAAAAATGGTGACGCTTTGCAATTAACCGGACGTGGTAGCTGGTTTGTGGCGGATGAATCTGAATTAACCGTCTTGCAGCAGCGAGTCATCGATGGTGAATTACAGATAACGGC
Source organism: Xenorhabdus santafensis (assembly GCF_033949405.1). Lineage (NCBI taxonomy): Bacteria > Pseudomonadati > Pseudomonadota > Gammaproteobacteria > Enterobacterales > Morganellaceae > Xenorhabdus > Xenorhabdus santafensis. Next base: position 16,585 of record NZ_VCDN01000071.1, read on the forward strand.
ACCTCTACCGGGTGACAAAGCCTTGGGAACCCAACATCAAGCGCTGGCTTTTGAAGAACAATGCCTGCAAGGGTATGAATCACTCTGGGGATTGGTAAAGCGCGAGCGCGTAGACAGCGCACGCCGGGCAATGTTGGTGAAGCCATTGAACCTGAATTGGGAATGGCGGGATGAACAAACTGTCTGCCTCCACTTTTCCCTTCCGGCTGGCAGTTTTGCAACCAGCGTTGTCAGGGAATTGGTCAATCAAGACCAAAATCGTGCTGCGGATATTTCAGAATAACGATTCAGTTGATATCACAGTGTAGTCACCGAGGCTACACTGTCTTGCATTCTAGCTCGCATTGTTCATTTATTTATGAGGTTGCTATGAACGAAAAGTCAGTGCTTCATATTCTGTGTGGAAAAATAGCTTCAGGAAAATCCACGCTTTCCGCAAAACTTGCCCAACAACCAATGACAATTGTCATTAGTGAAGATAGCTGGCTATCGCCTCTTTATGGCAATGAAATGAACACCGTGTCAGATTACGTCCATTATTCAGCAAAACTCAAAGATGCGATGAAGCCCCATCTGGTTGCCTTGCTGCAAGCCGGGATTTCAGTGGTTCTGGATTTTCCTGCCAACACGTTGGCCAATCGGCATTGGATGAAAGAAATTATAGATACTGCGGATGCAGATAACTGCCTTCATTTTCTTGATGTCCCTGATGATGTCTGCTTAGCGCGCTTACGTTTGCGTAACCAATCTGGAATACATGATTTTTCTACAACAGATGAACAATTCGAATTAATTACCCGCTATTTCGTCGCTCCTCAGGAAGAAGAGGGGTTTAATATTGTTTTGCATCGTTAGCAAAAAGCATAGCCACAGTTTATATCCAATGGCATCCCTGAATACAGCCAACAAAACTGCAACTTGAAAGGCAAAGGGGATAAACCGCAAAGCACTCTACAAAACTGGTGGGGTCATGCTAAGATCAAACAATTTTCTGGTGGTTTTAATCTTGTTCGATATACCCAAACAAGCCAGCCACATTAGCCCACCAGATAAAACCGACAGGACTGGGCCTCTGGGACAATATACAAGGCCAATTACCGTTTTAAATTATGTTTTACTTAATTGAATCAATGAGATAATTAAATGCTGCGGATATTGTTGAGTAATGATGATGGTGTTACCGCACCGGGTATTCAAACCCTGGCGGCTGCATTGCGTAAACACTATCAAGTTCAGGTCGTTGCACCTGATCGTAACCGTAGCGGCGCATCAAATGCCTTAACGCTGGATCGTCCTTTGCGCATTAATACACTGAGCAATGGTGATATTTCTGTTCAAGAAGGCACGCCGACGGATTGTGTTTATTTGGGCGTGAATCAGCTGGTTCACCCTCGTCCTGATATTGTTGTTTCAGGCATCAACTGTGGCCCTAATCTTGGTGATGACGTGATTTACTCTGGCACGGTTGCTGCGGCTATGGAAGGGCGTCATTTAGGCTTGCCGGCACTGGCTGTATCCCTGAATGGTGACAAACATTATGCAACAGCCGCGGAAATCACGGTACGGTTGTTGACCCTGTTGCAAAAATTCCCGCTGAGAGCCGGTAATACGCTGAATATCAACGTGCCAGATGTTCCGGTTGAACAGATTAAAGGATTTCGGGTAACACGGTGTGGTTGCCGTAGTGCGGCTGACAAAGTATATGTTCAGGAAGATCCGAAGGGGAATATGCTTTATTGGATTGGCCCTCCCGGTGAAAAAAATGATGCGGGGCCTGAAACAGATTTTGCTGCGGTAGACGAAGGATTTGTTTCCATCACGCCGTTGCATGTTGATCTGACGGCCTATAAAGCACATAAACTGATGGAAGAGTGGTTGGCAAAGGTCGGGGATATTGAGGAATGCTGAGCCGGGCCATAAAAGATTTGCTGGCGCAATTGCGCCAGCAAGGGATACATAACGAGCAACTGTTAGACGTTATTGCCAAAGTGCCCAGAGAGAGCTTTGTGGATGAGGCTTTTGCGCATAAAGCGTATGAGAACACGGCGCTGCCTATCGGGCATGGGCAAACTATCTCCCAGCCGTATATTGTTGCCCGCATGACGGAGCTATTGAATTTAACGCCAGAATCCAAGGTATTGGAAATTGGGACTGGTTCTGGTTATCAGACAGCAATACTGGCTCATCTAGCCAAACACGTTTTCTCTGTGGAGCGCATTAAAAGTCTGCAATGGCAGGCCAAGCGAAGATTTAAGCAACTTGATCTGCACAATATCTCAACACGTCACGGTGATGGCTGGAATGGTTGGCCGTCAAAGGGGCTGTTTGATGCCATTATTGTCACTGCGGCGCCTCCTGAAATACCACAGGCTTTATTACATCAGCTTGCTGATGGGGGAGTTATGGTTTTGCCTGTCGGTGAGTATTCCCAGTCATTGAAAGTGGTACATCGCTATGGAAATGATTTTCATGGGGAAATTATAGAGTCCGTCCGTTTTGTTCCCTTAATTCAAGGCGACTTAGCATAATATATCGACTTTTTGAGACCATAATTTTAAATTGACTGTCCTTTTGCCTGAAATTAAGCAAAATATCTCGCATTAAATCTTTTGTGATTCTAAATTTCTTTATAAATCATCATTATTAGGACTTATATTTGCCTTTGCGGGAGAATGAGGTATGAACTTAGGAAACCCAATGAAAAAAATAAAGTGGATAATTATTAATAGTATTATAGGTACTGTGTTGGTTGGTTGTAGTAATGAGCCAAATCGTCCTGCTCCGATAGTAAGTATCGATAATCAGGGAAAAAACGGAAGAATGCTCTCCAGACCATCGCCTGTTTCTGCTTCTGTGCCATCACCGCCGGTGATAATTTCAAAAAATACAACATCAGACAATCATTCTGTAGAAAACCGTCCTCTAGTTAATTCTGCTGACTCAACAACACTCCATATGGGAAAAATTAACTATAACCGTAACTACGAAAGCATCCCGAAAGGAAGCTACAGCGGGAGTACTTACACGGTTAAACACGGGGATACATTATTTTACATTGCTTGGATTACAGGCAATGACTTTCGTGATCTGGCTCGCAAAAATAATATTTCAGAACCTTATGGTTTAAATGTTGGTCAGATCCTGCAAATGGATAATGTAAACTCCAAGAATGGTGTATTAATAGCATCAAATAGCACCCAATCTAAAATTAAGCAGGTTGATTTTCAAAAAATTAATGCGTATCCTGCAAATATTGATAGACCTAGCTCCGGAAAAATGTTGTCAAAATCAACTATTTCTGATAGCGAAAGTGCCGCTTCGAAATCATCTACAGCGACAACTATGGGTGTAAATAGTGCTGGTTTTGGCGCTATTAATAGCTGGAGATGGCCTGCGGAAGGAAAGATTCTTGAGGGCTTCTCTGATTCTCAAGGTGGAAATAAAGGCATTGATATTGCGGGCACCCGTGGCCAACCCGTATTTTCAACTGCCAGTGGAAAAGTAGTTTATGCTGGAAATGCGTTACGCGGATATGGAAATCTAATTATTATAAAACATAACGACGACTACCTGAGCGCTTATGCCCACAATGACACTATGTTAGTGAGTGAGCAGCAAGACGTCCAAGCGGGGCAAAAAATTGCCACCATGGGTAGTACCGGAACAAGTTCCGTGAGATTGCATTTTGAAATTCGCTACAAGGGAAAATCCGTAAACCCGCTGCGATATCTTTCGCAGCGATAAACCGGGGCAGGATCTGAAATTCCTGCCCGCATTATCATGGGTAGGAGCAGCTGATGAGCCAAAGTACGCTTAAAGTTAATGAGTTGTATGATGATGCGGATTTAGACGAAAATAGCATGGAAGCTAATGACTTTGATGAAGCGTTGCTGAAAGATGGGGATGATGTAACCAGCCTGGATGAAGATCTGGAGTTGTTGCAAGGTGTAAACCAAAGAGTGCTTGATGCAACACAGCTTTATCTGGGGGAGATAGGTTTTTCTCCCCTGCTGACAGCTGAGGAAGAGGTTCTTTTTGCTAGACGAGCACTGCGTGGGGATATTGCTGCGCGCCAACGTATGATTGAAAGTAACTTACGTTTGGTGGTTAAAATATCTCGCCGATATAGCAATCGTGGATTGGCGCTGCTTGATCTGATTGAAGAAGGGAACCTTGGGCTTATTCGTGCGGTGGAAAAATTTGATCCTGAAAGAGGTTTTCGTTTTTCTACATATGCGACATGGTGGATCCGCCAAACAATTGAGCGTGCCATTATGAACCAGACTCGCACAATTCGTCTGCCTATTCACATAGTCAAAGAATTGAATGTCTATTTACGTACTGCAAGAGAACTGGCACACAAATTGGATCATGAACCAAGTGTCGAAGAGATTGCGGAAAAACTGGATAAACCAGTTGAAGATGTTAGCCGTATGATGCGGCTTAACGAACGCATTACTTCTGTCGATACTCCAATTAGTGGGGATTCAGATAAAGCATTATTGGATATTTTATCTGATGAAAACGATACTGGGCCGGAAACAACCATTCAAGATGACGATATGAAACAAAGCATCGTGAAATGGCTGTTTGAACTGAATGCGAAACAGCGTGAAGTTTTGGCGCGTCGTTTCGGTTTACTTGGGTATGAAGCCGAAACATTGGAAGATGTTGGGCGAGAAATAGGATTGACAAGGGAAAGAGTTCGTCAAATTCAAGTGGAAGGGTTGCGTCGTCTCAGAGACATATTGCATACCCAAGGCTTGAATTTAGAATCATTATTCCGTACATGATTATTAGTACTTAATTCTAAAGAAAGTAGTCTATTAGGTAGTAATTAAAGTAGTAATTTAAAGGTGGGCTTAGTTAGCCCGCCTTTTATTTTATTATTAACTTATTTGTCTTTTAATGACTATTCTATTTTTCAATTCGTTTTATTTATATTAAGAAAATTCCTGTTGCTATTAATACCACTATGCAGGAATGCCACTATGAAATTTAAAATCCTTGTCAGGAGACTGGATCAATTCTGCTTCAATCCGGCCGAAATAGCTCACTCGCTGTGAAATATCTTCTTTAGATATGGATTGAGCAAGAGCCAAATAATCTTGATAGTGGCGAGCTTCTGAACGCAATAGAGAAATATAAAACTTACCTAAATCTTCATCCAGATGCGGAGCTAATTTGGCAAATCGTTCACATGAACGCGCTTCGATATAGGCACCAATAATCAGTTTATCAACCAGCGTATAAGGCTCATGGTTAGTAATATGCTGAAACAGGGATTTTGCATAGCGGCTGGCACTGATACTGTCATAGCCTATTCCCCTGGCATCCATGATTTCCAGCACCTGATAAAAATGGTGCAATTCTTCCTTAATCAACAACACCATTTTATCGATCAGATCTTGGCTGTACGGTGAATTTGCCCGGGCAGTGATTTGCTTGGTGACGTGGTTTTTGCCTTTCAGTGAGTGGATATCACCAATTTTTTTATAGGCAAAATCTTCATAAGGGCGAAACCAAGCCAGCAAAGTATCGGCGCTTTTGGGATCAACGGCATATTTGCGAATCAAGAACATTGCACTTTGCGCGGCTTTTAATTCGCACAGGAGATGATCGCGCAGCAAAACCGGCAGGTTTTCAGGCTGCCGGGCTTTTTCTACCCATTGTTCGGGCGTTTTGCATTGTAGAAATTGATAAATAGGTGCCAACAGGTTGGGATCAACCGACATCATTTCCCCCGCACATAACTATGTCCATAACCTCATCGTCCATAACTACTTCATCCATAACTACATTGCCCATAACTACACCATATCCTTCAGGCGATAAATCCAGTCCAAGGCTTGGCGTGGTGTCAATGTATCCGGATTCAAGTTTTCCAGAGCCTCAACTGCCGGGGAGGTATCTTCCGTTAACAGTGTTAATTGCGGTGTATCGACATGACTTGCTGTCGCATGGTTGGAAATTGATTCCAGCTCTTTGAGTTTTTGGCGTGCACGCTTAATCACATCCCGGGGAACGCCCGCCAAAGATGCAACGGCCAAACCATAGCTCTTGCTTGCCGCACCTTCCTGCACATTGTGCATAAAAGCAATGGTATCTCCGTGTTCAACTGCATCCAGATGAATGTTAACAACACCTTCCAGCTTTTCCGGTAGGGTTGTCAGTTCAAAGTAGTGGGTCGCAAACAAGGTCATCGCCTTGATTCGGTTAGCTAAATTCTCGGCACAGGCCCAGGCAAGGGACAGGCCATCATAAGTTGATGTACCGCGGCCGATTTCATCCATCAAGACCAGACTATATTCGGTCGCGTTGTGCAGAATATTGGCGGTTTCGGTCATTTCCACCATAAACGTAGAGCGCCCTGAGGCCAAATCATCGGATGCCCCGACACGGGTGAAGATACGATCAACCGGGCCTATGACGGCACTGTCAGCAGGAACAAAACTCCCGATATAGGCCAGTAGCGTAATCAACGCCGCTTGGCGCATATAGGTACTTTTACCGCCCATATTGGGGCCGGTGATAATCAGCAAACGGCGCTGTGACGAGAGCGTCAGCGGGTTAGAAATGAACGGTTCACTCAATACTTGCTCAACAACCGGATGGCGGCCACCAGTGATTTGAATACCGATTTTATCCGTCAGTGTCGGGCAAGTGTAATTCAGGGTTTCAGCACGTTCGGCCAAGTTTGCCAGTACATCCACTTCAGCCAATGCTTCGGCACTGGTTTGCAAATCCGCCAGATGTGGCAGCAGCAAATCAAATAATTCCTCATACAAGGCTTTTTCAATCGCCAGCGCCTTGCCTTTGGAAGTCAGAACCTTATCTTCATACTCTTTTAATTCAGGAATGATGTAACGTTCTGCGTTTTTCAGTGTCTGGCGGCGAACATAATGGATCGGGGCTAAATGGCTTTGCCCGCGGCTGATTTGGATATAGTAACCATGTACAGCATTGAAGCCTACTTTCAGGGTATCAATGCCGTATTTTTCACGCTCGCGGATCTCCAACCGATCCAGATAATCACTGGCTCCATCAGCCAATGCCCGCCACTCATCCAATTCGGCATTATAGCCTGTCGCAATCACGCCACCATCACGTACCAGAACAGGAGGAGTCTCGACAACCGCGTTTTCTAACAGGGTCTGCAATTCATCAAAATTCCCTATGCGTTGTTGTAGCGTTTTAATATAAGGGAAATCGGATGATGCCATGATCTGATGAATATCAGGGAGTTGTTGGAACGCATGGCGCATTCTGGCCAGATCACGGGGACGTGCAGAACGCAGGGCAAGACGTGCAAGAACGCGTTCCAGATCGCCAACCTGACGCAAAAAAGGCTGTAATTCATAGCCGATTTCTTGTAATGCGGAAATAGCCTGTTGGCGGTTTTCCAAAATACCTTTATTGCGAATGGGGGAGTGTAACCAGCGTTTCAGCATACGGCTGCCCATAGGGGTCACACACTGATCGAGGACTGAAGCCAGCGTATTCTCTATGCCACCAGACAGGTTTTGCGTGATTTCCAGATTACGGCGGGTTGCGGCATCCATGATGACCGTTTCCTGCTGAGAATCTAGGGTTATACTGCGAATATGGGGCAGGGAAGTGCGTTGGGTATCTTTTACATATTGCAGCAAACAGCCTGCTGCGCGCAGGGCAAGCGTTGATTTTTCTACCCCGAAGCCAATCAGGTCGCGGGTGCCAAATTGCAAATTCAGTTGTTGCTTGGCGGTATCCAGCTCAAATTCCCACATCGGGCGGCGGCGCAGCCCGTGACAGCGCTCAATCAGTGCCATGGGCCCGAAAGTTTCAGGGTAGAGCAATTCTGCTGGGCGGGTGCGTTGCAGCTCGGCGGCAACGGTATCTTCGTCAGCCATTTCAACAACGCGGAAACGACCGGAAGTAATATCCAGTGTGGCATAACCGAAACCCTGACTGTCATGCCAGATAGCGGCCAGAAGATTATCCTGCCGTTCTTGCAGCAGAGCTTCATCGGTTACCGTACCGGGAGTCACAATACGTACGACTTTTCGCTCAACCGGGCCTTTACTTGTCGCAGGATCACCAACTTGTTCACACAGTGCCGCAGATTCACCAAGCTGTACCAGTTTTGCCAAATAGTTTTCAATGGCGTGATAAGGCACGCCCGCCATAGGAATAGGCTGACCTGCCGATTGCCCGCGTTTGGTCAGGGAAATATCCAATAATTTCGCGGCCTTTTTGGCATCGTCGTAGAACAACTCATAAAAATCACCCATCCGATAAAGCAGCAGAATATCTGGATGCTGCGCTTTCAGGCGCAGATACTGTTGCATCATGGGAGTATGGCTATCTATATCCTTTGCTGGGGATTCTTTCATATTGATTTGATTCAAATTTATTATTCCTGTTGACTCAGTTGGGCCACGACGCTCAGCCAACCCATCTAAATGACAAAACTTAAATATAATCAGCTAAGGATGGAACGTTAGTGAACCTCATTCTGGACAAAAGCACGATCCGCAACCTTAGTGAAGGTACTATCTTACTTAGCGAAAGCACTATCTTATCACTGATAATCAGTGTGATTCATCTGTGGATTAGATTAGGAGGATTTGGTCGGTAGGTTATCAGGATTACTCGCAGGAATGTATCAGATTTTTTCACTATTCCGCAGGATTGCGAAGAGGCTCGAGTTAATCCTTTTTCTGCTCTTTTAGTTTTTTCATTTATTGGGCTGGAGTGAATGACTCAATAATTTCTGGTGATAGTGATTAGTCTTGGTTGCTTGGGCTGATTGTGAAGTATCCATCCTCATTTTTAGCAGGTATTTTTTGCTGAAGTTTTGTTTTTGACACAATTTATTGGTCTGTAAAACGTAATAACTATGAATAATTAGCATAAATGGTGTCTTGAATTGTTCACAAATGCCAGTGCATTATTAAAAAGGAACCTACATATCTATACCCAATGAATTTCAAGTTGCATC
>NZ_VCDN01000072.1:0-3940 GCF_033949405.1 Xenorhabdus santafensis
CGTCGTCCAGTTCATAAATCAAAGCAAACAGGGATTCATTTTGTTCTTCGCCATCCAATATCTGACAGCAATAATCATAGTGCTGCTTACAGGCTGAAATAACATTACTGCCTGCCGTAGTAATGGCAAACAGAATGCCTTCGGGACGTGCGCCCATTCCTAATTCAAGGGCAGAGTAAACAGTATTATCAGGGTGTAAATGATATTCATCGACAATCGCCAGACTGGGATTAGTTCCTTCAATCGTGGCGGCTTTAGCGGCTAGCGGTTTTAACAGGCTATTAGTTTTTGGATAGGTAACTTTGTGTTGCTGAATAGTCACCCGCTTTTTCAATGGCTTTGATAACAGACTCATCTGGCGGGCATCATCAAACACGATACGAGCTTGATCACGACTCACGGCGGCAGTGTAAATATCCTGCTGCCCCTGCTCCATCACCAAGAACCAGTTTGCCAGTATCGCGGCAACGGTGGATTTGGCATTTTTGCGCGGCACCTGAATATAAGCACTGCGGTATTTTCGCCGTCCGGTTGCTTTCAATTTGAAGCCGAACAGATTCGCAAAGGCGAATTGCTGCCACGGTTCAAGCATGATAGGTTTACCGCGTAAATGGCCTTTGACATGCGGACAGACACGAGAAAAGGCAATAAAACGCGCCACCACCTCAGAATCAAACACGTAAAGCGGGTTATTTAGGTCGTTAAAGTAGCGTTTCACCGCCTGTTTTACCCGTTTACAGGCCGGAATTTTGCCGTTTTCGATATCAAATGCGTACTGTTCCCATGCGTTCATAGGCGATCCAGCTCGTCTTCTTCCTCGGTTTCCACCGGATTTTTACGCCGTGATACAGGGTCAAAACCCAGCAACGACGACATTTTTATCATGATTTTTTCGGCATCCGCTTTGGCACTCAATGACGGGTTTCGGCTCTCGCTGCCCTGACTGTTAATAATGCTAAAGCCCCTGATATCAAGGTCTGCCACCGCTTTTCGGTAAATGGCATAGTTCACGCAATACAGTTCTAAATTGTTCCAATCAGCGGCGTTCAGGTCTTCCCGCTCAGCTAAAATTTTACCTTTGGCCTTCCATTGGCTGGCGGCGATATCATTTAAATACGTAGGCGGTTTTGGCGCTCTTGCCATGATTTTTTTCCTTGTTGTTTTATTTTCAAAAAAACTGCCGTGCGTAAAAATTGAAGGAGGGGGCGGTTCCGCTGGGAAGGACATTTGTCATTTTTGATACCCCCACCCCGTTATTTCGTTTCGTTATTATTCTTTTGATAACCAGTCACGATACCTTGCCGCTTCGGTTTCCTGCTCCCGATAAGCACCCTGCTTGCGCTTCGCTTTGGTGATGGGATCGGTCTGTACGGTCTTGCGGTTATGGCAGGTCTGGCATAATGCTTGATGGTTGGATGCAGGCCAGAACAGCACATCAGTATCACCCTGTATTGGGATAATGTGATCCACAATGCTTGCAGGCGTGTAAATACCCTGTGGTAAGCAATGAACGCATAACGGATTAGCTTTCAGGTAGTGCAGCCGATAGCGTCCCCATTGATTACTGTAGCCGCGTTGGGTACGGGTGCCGCGTTGCTTATCCTGCTGGCGTCTGACTTCCCGTTGGTGTTGCTTGCATCGGCCTGATTTCACTCGTTCGCGGCAGTTCGGATAACTACAGCGTTTCAAAGGCTGCCACGGCATCAATAAACTCCCACATCACGATAGACTGACCACAGTGATTTAATGGTAAACGGGACTTCTTTTAGCTCAATATCGGTTGCCATTTCCCGATTTTCATACAGCAACCCGATATAAAGCAGACACCCCACTTTGATTGCTGGCGTGAAAACCAAGCCATTATCAAACCGCTTACCGATATGTTGCTGGCAGACTTCCAGTGCGGCTTCGGCGTAAGCCATTAATAACGCATCATCAAGGGCATCGCTTTCATCAATCCGGCAGTGTTGTTTGATTTCATTCAGAGGAATATCAATATTAGGCATATTTCACGCCCCCCTTGCAAAGCAGTTCCAGACGGGAGTGTTTCGGATCAGGAATAACGGCAACGATGCCAAAGGTCTTGCCGTGGGTGCTGGCACCTTGATAGACAATGCGGTTTGCTGTGGTGATATCATCACGGTAACGCAGCCAGATACGCACGGTGGCTTCGGATAACACGGCACCAGAAGCGACCAGTTCCCGCCCGCTAATTGCGATGACTTCCGCCCAAACGTCGGCAACATCTTCCCAGTTGTTAATCACCGACCCCATCGGCGAACGGCTTGATTCGTTTTTTTGAAGCGTGATCCGGTGTCTCAATCTGCCTGCTCTCATGCCTTGTTCTCCGTTTGTTTTTTCACTTCAACCGTTTGCTTCCATGCCTGACTGAATTCATCACCGCCCTCACGGGGTGATAATCCCTCGCGTTCTCGAGCTTCATTGGGTGACATCACACCGGATTTAATCGCCGTCTCATAGCTCTGGAAACGTTCTTTCGGATTGGCACGCAGTAAATCGGCAGTATCAAATTCGACTTGATAACGAATCCCTCGTATCGGCGAAGCCATCAGCAAGGCCGCTTTGATTTGTTGTTCAAAGTTGGCAAGCCACGGGCGCATGGTGATCGTTAGAAAGGCACGGGACGCTTCACTAAAGTTGCTGTAGGTGCTGTTCGAATACTCTTGCAGAAAGATCGGGCTGACATTGAACATCCGGGCGATATCGTCAATGGTGAAACGACGGGAAGCCAGCCATTCCGCATCTTGGTTACTCATTCCCAATTGCTGGTATTCCATCCCACCTTCAAGAATGGGTGTTTTCCCGGCATTACGGGCACCCTTGTAGCGTTCGAGGGCTTCCAGTGCTTTATTTCCTTTTACCCCATCCAGCCAATCAGCAGACTTAACCACTCCTGCCGCCATCATGCCGTCTTTCATGATGCTGGCGCCGTGGCGTTGTTGTGCCAGCCCCAAGCCCAGTGTTTCACGACAAATAGTGACGGGTGAACGTCCTAAAAATCCGTCTTCGGTGGCATAGCGAAGGTGTAGTACTTCTTCTTGTAGATAGGTTTTTACCTTACCGCTATACGGTTCCGTAATGGTATATGCGAACCGATGATCGGATAATCGTTGTGGTACAACCGCTGACGGCGGGTAAGGATGCAAAGATTGCGGCTGACCATCCCGCCCCCAAACAATCACCGCATACGCATTGCCATTCAGCAGGCAATGACGCATCAGGGTTCGCTTAAATTGGTACGGCGTTTGGCAGTCATTCGGGCACTCATTGAGCAAGTAATCCACGGGGTGATCACTCAACCATTCGCGGGATTCTTTGCTGTTCTGGTGTTGAACCCGATAGAGATAACAAGGCATGGAGGCCACTGCTTCACTAATGACGGTGACGGCATTCATCACAGCGGGTAAACCTTCCGCCGTGGACGGGGAAACATGCTCACCCGATTTGGTATTAGACATGCCTACCAGAGAAAAAAATTCATCCAGCGTCATGCTGCGAGTTTCAGGGGATTTGCGTGTAAAAGGCCACATGATTACACCTCAGACAGTTGCAGCCAGTAATGACGCAAATCCACAGGGCAGGGTTTAGCGGCATTCAGTGAACGCTTGGCAATCTCAACGCCACTTTCAGGATAGGCAGGTAAGCTGGTTATGGTGATTTCTCGTAATTCAGCCTCCAATACTGTTCTGATATAAGGTGTCTGACTGGTATCCCATTGATCTTTAATGGCACGAAAACCAAAGGACATGCCTTGTATATCCCCGCGCTCAACCAACGTCAGCACATCGTGCCCCAATTGGGTATCTGGCGGGGTTAGTTCGAAGCGCAATCCGGTGGCATCTTCGGCAAGCTGCAACGTGCCAGACGTAGTACGGCCTAACAGGTTCATCGGGTCATGCTCGTACAACGCCCTGATATC
>NZ_VCDN01000073.1:0-3976 GCF_033949405.1 Xenorhabdus santafensis
TTCTGCCGCTATTTTGCCCACGTTCTTTTTCAGTTTTCTGTTCTTATCCCGTTCTTCCGGCTCGTGCCAGTCATTGTCAGCCGCAAGAATGATTTTCGATTCAGACCATTGCTTTCTGACCATTTCAGCAACAGTTGATAAATTGCTTTCATCAATGGCAGCCAGCACCACACCATTATGTAACTGGCTGACAGTCAGCGCTGTCGCGTAACCTTCTGTAATGATGATGGTGTCAGGCGTTCCGGTAATCTCAGATACCGGAATAAAGCTCCCTTTCTTCTGCGTGCCGGAAACAAGGCGTTTTTCGCCGTTTGGCTTGATGGTCTGAGCGCCGGTGATAGTACCGTTCAGTGTCTGAGTTACCAGCAATAGAGAATCCTGCAATAGCCGCTGATTGGGGCATTTCAGCCCCTTTTTCACCAGATACTGAGATTCTCCCCTTATCGATTTTGCCACCAGCACCGCGATCCGCTCCGCAATGGGTTTCATTGTTTGAGGCAGCTCTTTAACTGGTTTCGATTCAGGCAGCGGCATTGCCATCACATCAGCAACCTGTTTAGCGGCGGTCAGGATAGTGATACCTTTAGCCCTTGCCACTAAATCCAGACCATCACCATGATTGGGCTGATCACACTGGCGACAATGCCAATCGCCGTGATGGTTATCGTCTATAAAGTGAAAACGGTCAGTTCCACCGCATATCGGGCAAGCGCCATGCTTCCCCTTTGCCGGAACATCAACACCACAGGCTGGCAACAGGCTTTGCCAGTGATTCATGGCGGATTGTTTCACGCTTCGAATAACGTCTATCGGGCGGTTTCCCATAGGGCTTTTAGACTGTGAGGAGCGTTGACTCATGATTTATTCCTCCCCATAAACAGCCGTACACAGTGCATAATAGACGTCTTGGTTGAAATCACAGGCCAGCGATAACAGATCGCGCAGTTCTTCTGAACAATCCCTGCCGATTTGGTCAAGAATGACCTCAAATAACGATATGGCTAGCCCTGCCCGATACATAGCCTGATCTAACGGTATTGCTTTCTGATGTCTGTTCACCACATACCCTAACAATGTCATCAACAAGGGCTGTGGCGTATGTTTCAACAGAGCCTGCTGTACTTCCTGATTGATATCACGCGCCAGAAAAATCAAGTTATTGAGTTCAATGGTGCATTCTTCCGGTGACTTTTCGAGAATAAACGTGAAAACAGAAGCTGCTAGCTGTGTGCGATACTCCGCCTGTTTTAATGAAAGTGTTTTTTTACCCACGGCGCACCTCCTGACGAGAAACGGATCTCAGGAAGGAGATACCCGCCAGAATGATGATAAGGCGCTGGGAATGAATTAGGCATGTAAATTTAGGGCGAGTTTGGGTATGCTGTATGCCAGCCATCGCGTAAGTCTCCTTTACGTTGTGGTTAGACGCCTCGATAGTGTTGGTAGCACTTCGGGGCGTTGTCGTTTTCTGCTTTAAAAGCATCAAGGTGTATTTCACTTTATCCTTGGGTGAAATAAACGTCAATACTTTTTCCGGTTTACTTTTTATGTATAATGAAATACACCAAATCACAGAGGATTCAGTAATGGCAACTGGTGCGAAGAATGCAAAATCACAAATGACTACTGTTCGCATACCACATGAAGTCATGGAAGATATGGAACAAGTTAAAATAAATGGTGAAAGCAATGCTGGTTTTATTGTTGCTGCAATGAAGGGTGAGATCAAACGCCGCCAGCGCAAGGCAAAAGCATCATCTGAACAATAGTCAGCTAATCTACAATAAGACCAATGATTAACTATCTCTCTTAAAGAGGATAGGTTAAGGGTAGCATCTGTTATGTTATCCTTTTCTTTTTCATCCCAACTAATTGCTGTATCGATAATTAAAATATCGTTTTCCTGATTTTTGACGTAAGGGTATCCGTAACGGTTATTATCAGTATTTTTATTGTTCATAATTTTTTTATTTTTGTGCTTTTTGGTTATGCTGAAAATATATTTTCTATTACATTTCACCGCGAGATTCAGAAATACGTTGAGCTATCCAGCCATCAACTTCTGATTCAAGAAAAGCAACTGAGCGAGTGCCAATTTTAATTTGTTTCGGAAATTTATCTTCTCCAATAAGTCTATAGATCCACGCTTTGCTATAACCTGTTCTGCGTTGAACTTCTGACAAACGAATAAGACTTTCTTTAGGTGTGGTAATTATTGACATGTGGTTTTCCCTGTTAACTTATCTATATTTGATGTTTCTAGACGTTGTTAGAACAGGGACAATTAAAGCGAAGTTCCAATGTGAGATCATCACATAGGAATAGTAATCCGTTTCATACAAAGAGTGTGTTGCATCTTATTATTTTGATTGTTAACCATTTTTAGTTATAAAATACTAACAATGGAAAATATACCAACCCGCAACGGTACTACAGGCTGGTATAAAATTAGTCAGTACTTTTTGATAATTTACTATCTTTACCTGATGCCTCTGATACGCAATATAATATATAGTTCCAGATGAAATTATTTCCGACGTTTTTTAGCAAAGTCATATGGAGTTATATATTTTTCTCTATTTGCGTCCAGATAATCAGCCCACCATTGAACCATTAGCTGCCGTTCATCCAGATGCTTAGATGTGTGAATATACGCAGCGCGGACGTTTTTTCTTTCCACATGGCTTAACTGGCGCTCTATTGCATCATCGTTCCATAATCCAGATTCGCCCATCGCACCACGCGCCATTGTTCTAAATCCATGACCACAAACTTCTGTTTTGGTGTCGTATCCCATACCGCGTAAGGCATTATTTACGGTACTTTCGCTCATGACTTTTGCCGGATTATAGTCATGAGGAAACATCACCTCACATTCTCCACTCAAGCCCTGTAAGGTTTTAAAGAGAGATACGGCTTGACGACTCAACGGCACAATATGTTCGGTTTTCATTTTCATGCCACGTTCAGAGAATTTAACGCCTTCAATGGGTTTTCTTGTGGCGGGAATTTTCCAGACAGCATTTTCAAGATCAAGTTCTTCCCAACGGGCAAATCTCAACTCACTGGAACGGACGAACGTTAATAAAGTCAGTTCTACAGCAATTTGAGTAATCAAGCGCCCGCGATAGTGAGAAAGACGGGTAAGAAATTCAGGTAAACGTTCGTGGGGGAGTGCTGGGTGATGTTTGGCTTTTACTGTGGAAAGTGCGCCAGACATATCATTTGCAGGATTAGATTCAAGAATATCATTCTGGACAGCGTATCGCATGATGGAAGTAACACGCTGCTGTAATCGCTGAGCGATATCATGTTTACCATCGGCATCAACGGATTTGATAGGTACTAAAAGTTGGCTTGTTCTTAAAGTGGAGATGTCGAGCTTGCCAATATGAGGAAAAATATAGTGCTCAAGGCTGCGTAAAATGCGGTTGCTGTGATCTTCACTCCATCGCTTATTGCTAGCGTGCCATTCGCGGGCTACCTGTTCAAAGGATGGTGCCCCTTTTGATTCAGCTTGTGCCCCTTTTTTCTCTGCTTTGGGGTCAGCACCTTGGGCTATGAGTTTTTTGGCTTCATCTCGTTTAGCCCGTGCATCAGCTAAAGACACTATAGGATAAACACCAAAAGCCAGTCGGTCTTCTTTCTTATCGGTAGGGCGGCGATACTTCATCCGCCAGTATTTAGAGCCGCGTGAAGTGATCTCCAAGTAGAGTCCGCCACCATCAGCGAGTTTGTAGGTTTTTTCTTTGGGTTTTGCTGCTTCGATTTGTCGTGCGTTTAGTTTCATTTTTTAGGGGCACATTTAAAAATAGAAGTGTAGGTGCCCCAGATTATGCCCCGTGGTGCATGTTGATTGCAATGGACTAAAGTAGACATAAAAAGAAAAGACCTGATTGATTTATCAGGTCTTTCTAGGAGTTAGTTTACTAGAGTAGACGTTAGTAAACTTATGTTTGGTGCCCAGGGCGGGACT
>NZ_VCDN01000074.1:0-273 GCF_033949405.1 Xenorhabdus santafensis
AGTGAGCAGTTATCCCTGCATGCGCAGAAAGACATGAACACCAAGGTGCTCAATAACCGGGATACCAAGGTGCTGGCCAATCATACGGAGACCGTGGACAAAAACCAGACCCTGCATATCAAGGGACATCAAATGTCCACGGTGAATCTCACCCGCATCGATACCGTCGGCCTTGGTTACGCCCTGACCGTCGGGGCGGCGATGAACACCACCGTCGCGTTCAGCCAGACCGAACAGGTGGGCGCCCACAAATCCGTGGCCGTCAAGAATACC
>NZ_VCDN01000075.1:0-62521 GCF_033949405.1 Xenorhabdus santafensis
CAAAGTGTACCGCTGCGAAGCAATTTGAAAATAATTGGTTATATACGCAATGAATTTCAAGTTGCATCGCGGCGGCAAGGGAATTCATCTCCGGGAGCATAGATAACTATGTGACCGGGGTGAATGAGCGCAGCCAACAAAGAGGCAACTTGAAAGACGAAGGGTATAAATTGAAATAGCTTTTGGCTGGATGAATTTCAGTTGAATAAATGTCGGCTGAATAGATTTAAAGGGGCACACATGGCTTTATTACAAATCAGCGAACCGGGTTTATCTGCCGCACCACACCAGCGCCGTCTGGCTGCGGGGATTGATCTGGGTACAACCCACTCTCTGGTTGCAACTGTCCGCAGTGGTCAGGCTGAAACGTTGGCGGATAGTGAAAACCGTCATTTGCTTCCTTCCGTTGTACAGTATCGTAAAGATGATATTCAGGTTGGTTGGTCGGCACGTCAGCAAGCGGCGTCTGATCCCGTTAATACCGTGAGTTCAGTCAAACGGATGATGGGGCGCTCTTTGGCCGATATTCAGCAGCGTTACCCGAATTTACCCTATCAGCTTCAGGCAAGTGAAAATGGCTTGCCATTGATCATGACAGCTTCAGGTTTGGTCGATCCGATTCAGGTTTCTGCTGACATATTGAAATCGTTGGCTCAACGGGCAGAAGAGACTCTGGAAGGCAAACTTGACGGTGTTGTAATAACAGTCCCTGCTTATTTTGATGATGCACAGCGCCAAGGAACCAAAGATGCGGCTCGCTTGGCTGGCTTGCATGTCCTGCGTCTTTTGAATGAACCTACGGCAGCCGCGATTGCCTATGGTCTTGATTCTGGTCAGGAAGGCGTTATCGCGGTTTATGATCTCGGTGGTGGCACATTCGATGTTTCGATTCTTCGCCTGAGCCGGGGTGTATTTGAAGTATTGGCCACTGGCGGTGATACCGCGCTGGGTGGCGACGATTTTGATTTATTGTTGGCAAATTGGATCCGTGAACAAGCGGGAATTACGGATAATGACCACGGGTTTCAGCGGCAATTGCTGGACATTGCCACTGCAACCAAAATTACCTTAAGTGAAGCGGACAGCGCTGAAATCAATATTGCCGGCTGGCAAGGTCATATTACTCGCACTGAATTCAATGAACTTATAACTCCACTGATAAAACGCACATTACTTTCTTGCCGCCGGGCGCTGAAAGATGCGGGTGTCACGGCTGATGAAGTTTTGCAGGTTGTCATGGTTGGCGGCTCAACGCGCGTGCCACTGGTACGCAGCACCGTAGGCGGTTTTTTTGATCGGACACCATTAACCTCCATTGATCCCGACAAAGTCGTGGCGGTGGGTGCCGCAATTCAAGCCGATATTCTGGTAGGCAATAAACCTGACAGTGAAATGCTGTTATTGGATGTCATTCCACTTTCCCTTGGTTTAGAAACGATGGGTGGGCTGGTTGAGAAAGTCATTCCACGCAATACCACAATCCCTGTTGCAAGGGCGCAAGAATTCACCACTTTCAAAGATGGTCAAAGCGCGATGAGTATCCATGTGGTGCAGGGGGAAAGAGAGCTGGTCACTGATTGCCGTTCTCTGGCTCGCTTTACGCTGCGTGGTATCCCGGCCTTGCCAGCAGGTGGTGCGCACATTCGTGTGACCTTTCAGGTAGATGCCGATGGCCTGCTGAGTGTCAGTGCGCTGGAAAAATCCACGGGTGTTGAATCTTCCATTCAGGTGAAACCTTCCTACGGCTTATCTGATGAAGAAATTGCGCGCATGCTCAAAGATTCTATGACCAATGCGCAGGAAGACATTCAGGCACGTAAACTGGCAGAACAAAAAGTAGAAGCAGCCCGAGTTTTAGAAAGTTTAACGAGCGCGCTGGAAAAAGATGCTGACTTACTGAGCGAAGAAGAACGTTCCGCCATTGACGAAGCTGTAGAAGTATTAATTGAATGTGCTCAGGGGAGTTCTCCTGATGCGATTGAAAGTGCAATTAAACAATTGGACAAGCAAACGCAGGAATTTGCCGCGCGCCGTATGGATACATCAATCCGCCGGGCTTTGGCGGGTCACTCTGTGGATGAGATTTAATTATGCCTAAAATTGTATTTTTACCTCACAATGAACTTTGCCCTGAAGGTGCTGTTTTAGACGCTCAAGAAGGAGAGTCAATTCTGGACGTTGCATTGCGTAACGGTATTGAAATTGAACATGCCTGTGAAAAATCCTGTGCATGCACCACTTGCCATTGCATCATCAGAGAAGGGTTTGACTCACTGGATGAAAGTTCTGAACTGGAAGATGACATGCTGGACAAAGCATGGGGACTGGAACCTGAAAGCCGCTTGAGCTGTCAGGCTAAAGTTACCGATGAGGATTTAGTGGTTGAAATCCCTAAATACACCATTAACCATGCACGTGAGCACTGACAGGAGAATAGGACATGAAATGGTCTGACAGCCGGGATATTGGCGAAGCGCTGTATGATAAATTTCCAGATTTGGATCCAAAAACAGTGCGTTTTACCGATATGCATGAATGGATTTGTGAATTGGAAGATTTTGACGATGATCCACAAAAATCTAACGAAAAAATACTGGAAGCCATTTTGATGGTATGGCTGGATGAGTACGAATAGCGCAAAATTTGTTTAAAACAAAAAATAGCGCCAATTCACTGATTCTTGCTTAAAAATTTGGCATAGTCTTAATGCAATGGAAAACTGGCAATCGCCAGTTTTTTTATATTAATCAATCCTTCTGTGAAGCAGCGATCTATATCCATGTAGCACAAAGATTGATGTGACGCAGTGAACAATAAGAAGTGAGATAAAATGACAAAACAAATCATGCCAATAACACTGTCTTATGAATTGGCTAACGCTTGCTGGGGCGAAAAAGCATTAATTAGTTCGGGCGAGCAGGGGATCACCATCCATCTGGAAGGGAATGGGAAACTGGGGGCCATCCAGCGCGCAGGGCGCAAAATTGACAGCCAAGGAATTCGCAGCGTTGCTTTAGTCGGTGATGATTGGGATTTGGAAAAAAGTTGGGCATTCTGGTCAGGTTTCCGTTCTCCCAAGGGATTACGTACTATCGAATGGCCGCAACTGCCGGCTCAGGAAAAGCAGGAGCTGGAAAGCAGAATTAAATTCATTGATTGGGTCCGTGATACCATCAATCTCCCGGCTGAAGATTTGGGGCCAGAGCATCTTGCCCAGCGAGCAATTGATTTACTGACCGGCGTAGCTGGTGATGCTGTGAGTTATAGCATCATTAAAGGCGATGCATTACGTGAACAGGGTTATTCAGGTGTACATACTGTTGGCCGTGGCTCTGCCCGTGAACCGGTTTTCCTTGCATTGGATTTTAACCCGACAAAAGATAAAAAAGCGCCGGTTTCCGCTTGCTTGGTTGGTAAAGGTATTACCTTCGACACCGGTGGATACAGCATTAAGCCTTCCGCACCCATGGATTCAATGAAATCAGACATGGGTGGCTCGGCAACATTAACAGGAGCATTGGCCTTGGCAATCAGCCGTGGCTTACAACATCGTGTAAAACTGTTCCTGTGCATTGCAGATAATATGATCAGTGGCAATGCGTTCAAATTGGGTGACATTATTCGTTACCGTAACGGCAAAACCGTTGAAGTCATGAATACTGACGCAGAAGGGCGTCTGGTATTGGCTGATGGCCTGATTGACGCCAGCGCGGAAAAAGCACCGTTAATCATTGATGCTGCAACCTTGACCGGCGCAGCCAAAATAGCGGTTGGCAATGATTACCACGCCGTACTCAGTTTTGATGATCAATTGGCGCAAGATTTACTGGCAGCGGCTGACACTGAAAATGAATTGTTCTGGCGTTTACCGCTGGCTGAATTCCATCGCAGTCAATTACCTTCTAACTTTGCGGAATTAAACAACATTGCATCACCTGCACATACAGCGGGAGCAAGCACAGCAGCGGCATTCTTGTCTCACTTCGTAGAGAACTACAAAAAAGGCTGGATACATATCGACTGCTCAGCAACCTACCGTAAATCAGCCGTTGAACAGTGGGCTGCGGGTGCAACGGGACGTGGTGTACGTACGATCGCCAATTTGTTGCTGGCTAAGGTAAAATAGAAGGTAAAATAAACAACCCTACCTTCAAGTGACCTTGCTTGATAGCCTCTCTGGTGGGAGGCTATCATTGAGCTTTCCAATATGAGTGGTTATGCCGAATTAGCTATACCGAATTTAACGACACCGCAATTCAATTAACGGTATGCTGGATTTTGCGTTTCACCTTAGTTTAAACAACCGTAGATTAAACAATATCAGTTCAAACAACATGGTTCGGAGATTTTCATGAGTTTGTCAAATGGGTCTGTTGCCACCGAAATAATGGTTCCCAGTGGAAGTCGTATTACCCTCAGCCAGCCAGAGGAACAACCCGCCCAACTTATCGAAGCCTTGATTGATTTATTCAAGCAACATAAACCCATCCGACGGGCTTTTATGACTATGTTCCATGATAAAAATACAGATGAAAAACCCAATCTGTTAATTGGTCTGGAACTCAGTGATTCTCCGCTGGAATCTGAAATAGACATGATAATTCAAGAGGCCGGCAATTTGACCTGTGAATATCTTGATGAAGATGATTTCGTTGATTTTTGCCTGCTTGACGAAGAAGAAGGAGGGATCAGCCACTATTTGATTCAGCATACCCAACCTTTCTACCAGAGAAAATTAGGCAGTTGGCTGCGAGAAACTATTCCTGTCATCAATCAATAAATTCCTGCTCCTAATACCAGCCGCAAGAAGGCATGCCAGTGCAAAAATGTGCGGGATTAGCTTTTGCCCTATAGCTTGTTGCAATTTAGTGCAATTTGATAGCAATGAAAAAATCCTCGAATTTTTCCAATAAATGCGAGAGCTATCGAAGAATGGAAAAAATATAGGGCAAAAGTGCCGGGTAAATTTTATTCCGAGGGAAAATTCCGTTATTTTTTCTGCGCTTTGATTGCGCATGATAACAAGTATCATAAGTCACAATAATGGATTATAGGACGGCATGGCAAAGGAAGGGTAAAGAAAGCGTTCTCTTTCCTTTAGGTATCCCCTTCGCCTTTCAAGTCGCCTCTTTGTTGGCTGCGCTCATTCATCCCGGTCACCGTTTTTATAAACATGCGGTTAACTGTGCTTCTGGGAATTTATTCCTTTGCCGCCGCGATGCAACTTGAAATTCATTGGGTATATATCTAAGTTCCGGCATCATCTGAATATCCATAAAAAATAATATTTCTAATTGTCCTGCAAATAATAAGGGTTATGGTTATGTATCAATGTCAATTTTGGCAAAAAACAGCAAGGAGAAAACGATACCTTGCGGTAATGCTTGCTTCGCTATTTTCACTCTTCGTGCTGTCTGGGTGCGATCAAGCTGCGAATACAGATAAAACTAAAACAGAAAGCGGCCAATCAGAAAATACCAAAAAAACAAATATTACCCAGCCCCAAGCTAATCAGCAGATTGACCGGGAAGAGCCAGAAACATCTGCTGCACAATTAACTTCGCCGGATATTGAAAAACGGGCATCTCAGACATCAACGCAGCGTTATGCAGGCAAAAACGTCACTATTTTGGATGCCTCTGAATTGCAGTTGGATGGGGCCAGCGCAATGGTGGTTACTTTTTCCATTCCTTTAGATCCCAACCAAGATTTTTCACAAAAAGTCCATCTTGTTGATGTGAAATCAGGGACATTGGATGGTGCATGGGAACTCTCCAATAACCAAAAAGAGCTCAGGTTGCGTCACTTACCTCCGGCACGTGAATTGCGTTTAACAATTGATAAGGGCGTAAAAGGCGTAAATGAACGCCAATTGGCGGATACCTATGAGAAAACAATTAATACAGCCTCTATTACACCGACGGTTGGTTTTACCAGCAAAGGTTTATTATTGCCCAGTAAAGTTGCTGAAGGGCTGCCGGTACTAGCACTCAATGTTGATCGTGTAGATGTCAACTTTTTCCGGATCAAAGAGCAGTCATTACCTTCATTCATTGCCAATTGGCAATACCGCAATAACTTGGAATATTGGGATTCTGGTGAATTGCTGAAAGGCGCTGAGTTAGTTTACACCGGGCGCTTTGATCTCAATCCCACCGCAAATACCCGTGAAAAAATACTGCTCCCACTTAAAAATATCAAAGAGCTGCAAAAAGAGGGTGTTTATCTGGCAGTAATGCAGCAAGCCGGGAAATATAGCTACAATAATCCAGCTACTCTGTTCACACTAAGTGATATTGGTGTTTCCATGCACAGTTATCTGGACAGGGTCGATATATTTACTCAATCATTGGCCCAAGGTTCCAGCCTGAAAAATGTTGAAATCCGCCTGCTGGATGCAAAAGGGCAACTTCTGGCAAAAACGACAACTGACAGTAACGGGCATGCTTCGCTCGATAAAACCAATGAAGCAAAACTATTGCTGGCTACCGAAAATGGCAGCACCAGCATAATTGACTTGAATACTCCGGCGTTGGATCTTTCTGAATTTGATATTGGTGGCCCGCAAGGGTACAGCAAACAATTTTTTGCCTTTGGCCCAAGGGATCTGTATCGGCCCGGCGAAACATTGATTATCAACGGGTTATTGCGTGATGCTGATGGCCGCCCGCTCAAACCACAACCCGTCAAAGTAGATATATTAAAAGCAGACAACCAAATTGTTCGCAGTTTTGTTTGGCAAGCTGAAAATGGCCTTTACCAATATCGCTATCCAATTCCTCGGGAAGCTGAAACTGGCATGTGGTCACTGCGATTTGACTTAGGTGATAAAACGCCTCGCTATTATAAATTTAACGTTGAAGATTTCATGCCTGAACGCATGGCGTTGGAAATAACTGGCAATAGTGATAACCAACCTATATTGAAAGGCAAAGCAGTAGAATTTGATGTAACGGGCCGCTACCTGTACGGGGCACCTGCTGCTGATAACCGCCTGCAAGGGCAATTATTCCTGCGTTCTGCCCGTGACGCAGTAGCAAAACTACCGGGATACGAATTTGGCTCGGTAAAAGAAACAGATTTGAACCGAACACTGGATGAGTTTGACATTACCCTGAACAGCGAAGGAAAAGCAACGCTTTCGGCCAGTGAAGAGAATTGGAAATCTGTTGCCTCTCCGGTAAAAGTCATTATGCAAGCCAGCCTGCTTGAATCGGGAGGGCGCCCAGTGACACGCCGCACTGAACAGGCAATCTGGCCGGCGGATTTGTTAGTTGGCATACGGCCACTTTTCAATAAAAAAACGATCTACGACTATCGTACTGGTCGTGATGAAAACCGCTATAACGTGGATGACAACTCGCTGGCAGAATTTGAAATAGTTTATGCGGATGCCAAAGGGAACAAATACGCCGCCCCAGACTTAAGGGCGCGTTTGATCTACGAGCGTCGTGATTATTACTGGCGTTGGTCGAGCAATAACGGTTGGCAATCGGGTTATGACCAAAAAGATCTGCTCATGGAAGATGAACATGTCCAGATAGCAAAAAACGGTACAGCTAAAATCAGTTTCCCTGTCGAGTGGGGTTCATATCGTATTGAAATTGTGAATCCACAAAACCAGCTTGTTACCAGTCTGAACTTCTGGGCTGGCTATTCATGGCAGGATAATACTGGGGGCACAGGAGCAGTACGCCCGGATCAGGTTAAATTGTCTTTGGATAAACCTGCTTATAAGCCGGGTGATAAAGTGAAGTTGCACATGCTTGCGCCACAGGAAGGAAAAGGTTATCTGTTGGTGGAATCGAGTGACGGCCCATTATGGTGGCAGGAAATTGACGTACCCGCAAAAGGGCTGAATATTGACGTTCCAATTGATAGAATGTGGGCTCGCCATGATTTGTACCTCACAGCCGTTGTTGTCCGTCCCGGTGACAAATCCCGCCATGCAACGCCTAAACGGGCGATAGGTGTACTGCATCTGCCCCTGATGGATGAAGGTCGTAAACTGAATATTGCCTTGGATGCACCTGACCGGATACGCCCAAACCAAGACCTCAAAGTCAAGATTAAGGCCACACCCCAGCAAGGAAACCCGTTGCCAAAACAGGTCTACGTCTTGCTCTCAGCGGTAGATACCGGTGTATTGAATATCACTGACTTTAAAACCCCAGATCCTTATGAAGCCTTTTTTGGCCGCAAACGCTACGGAGTTGATCAATATGATGTGTATGGTCACTTGATTGAAGCGGAAGGCCGTCAGGCAAACCTGCGTTTTGGGGGAGATGGCGATGACAGCTCATTCGAACGGGGCGGCAAAAAGCCATTGACGGAAGTCAAAATCATTGCCGAACAAGCCAAGCCCGTCACACTGAATGCGAACGGTGAAGGTGAAATTACCCTGCCAATCCCGGATTTCAACGGGGAACTCAGGTTAATGGCACAAACTTGGAGTGATAATGAGTTTGGTCATAGTGAACGCAAAGTCATCGTTGCAGCACCGGTTATTACTCAAATGTCATTGCCTCGCTTTATGGCGGGCGGGGATCAATCCCAGCTGTCATTGGATCTCACCAATTTGACTGAACAACCTCAAGTACTGACACTGGATTTTGCAGCGGAAGGTCTGGTTAAACTGCAAGGTGTTACAAGCAAGAAGCTCATGCTGGAAAAAGGAAAGCGAACCACCATCCAAATTCCTGTCAAAGCAACCAACGGGTTTGGGCAAGGTGAAGTATTTTTGACAATCAATGGGCTGAATTTACCTGATGAAAATTTAACGCAGTACAAAAATAGCTGGAAAATAGGCGTTCGCCCAGCTCATCCAGCCAAAACGCTGCAATTTGCGAATGTGCTCCATCAAGGGCAGGATTGGCAGTTATCACCAGCAGCCATTTCTGATCTGGCCCCGGAAACTGTGGAAGGGCAACTATTGCTGACCAGCAGGCCACCATTGCAAATAGCGCGTTACATCCGTGAATTGTTCGCTTATCCCTATGGCTGTCTGGAACAGACAATCAGCGGGCTTTACCCATCACTTTACTCCAATGAAGCTGAATTGAAAAAACTGGGTATCAAAACACAAAGTGATGAGGCACGCCGGGCTGCTATTGATAAAGGGATCACTCATTTACTGAGTATGCAGCGCCATAACGGAAGTTTCTCATTATGGGATAGCAATGGCAGTGAAGAATTCTGGTTGACCGCTTATGCGACGGATTTTCTGTATCGTGCAACCCAGCAGGGTTACAGCGTCCCAACTGATGCCCTGAAAGCTGCCAATAATCGTTTATTACGCTATTTGCAGGACAAGAGTATTATCGATGCCCGTTACAGTCGCTCACTTTCTGCGACACAATTTGCTGTGCAGGCTTATGCGGGATTGGTTTTGGCGAATCAACGAAAAGCGCCGCTGAGTGGGTTAAGACAACTTTATGAACGCAGGGATATGGCCGGAAGTGGTTTGCCTTTGGTTCAATTAGGTATTGCACTGAAAATCATGGGAGATAATACCCGTGGTGATAAAGCGGTTGAGTTAGGGGTGCATAAATCACGTAAATCAGATTATAGCTTGGGTGACTATGGCAGTATTATTCGCGATGATGCCCAGATTGTTTCTTTGCTGGCAGAACACAATATGTTGCCAAAAGAACGAGATGATAAATTACTCGATTTATCCAATGAATTGATAACTCGTCATTATTTCTCAACTCAAGAAAGTAATGCACTTTATCTGGCAGGGCGCTATTTCATCAACGAATCTGAACAACCTTGGAAAGCTGCGATTAATCAGCAAATGCCACCGCTTAACTATGATAGGGCGTTAACGGACACACTAACGGCGGAACAACTCTTGCAAGGTGTGAATATCAGCAACCGGGGTGACAGTACGCTGTATTCACGCCTGAACGTCGTGGGTTATCCGTTGAACACGCCAGCTCCTTATTCAAATGTTCTGGACATTAAGCGCACTTACCTCGATTTAGAAGGCAAGCCAATTTATCTCGAGCGTATGAGAAGTGGCGAAATGGTAGTTGTGAAATTGGAAGTTAAAGCGACTCAAACGGTGCCTGATGCTTTGGTGGTTGATTTACTTCCTGCGGGATTGGAAATTGAAAACCAAAATCTGGCAAATAGCAGCGCAAGCCTAGGCGAGAGTGCATCAGGACTGCAATCTTTTATTGAAGAGATGCAAAGAGAAAACATCCGGCACATTGAGTATCGCGATGATCGCTTTGTCGCAGCTGTGGCCGTTCCTGCTTATAAATCAGTCACACTGCTTTATTTGGCCCGCGCTGTTGCACCGGGAATTTATCAAATACCTGCGCCACAGGTTGAATCCATGTATGTTCCATATTGGCGTGCAGTAGGTTCAACTCACTCAAAACTGGAAGTAGTCCGGTAATTACTCCCGGCCCCTATCACTCGAAGCTAAGGCAGGAAGTTAAGCTAGGGGCCACCGTCTTTTTTCAGGTACCGCTGTAATGAGAAGATTATTCTCCCGCATTTATCGGCATGTTCTGATAACTACTCTGGCTATTTTTCTGGTGATCCCCATCGTAATGTGGCTGGCAGATAAAATATGGCCGTTGCCGGCACATAACATCAAAATGGCCCGGGTCGTGGTCGGCGCTGATGGTTCGCCATTGTGGCGTTTTGCTGACAGTGAGGGAATCTGGCGTTATCCCGTTACCTTACATCAAGTTTCGCCGGAATATATTCAGGCGTTGCTGACTTATGAAGATCGTTGGTTTTACAAGCATCCCGGCATTAACCCGGCTTCTCTGCTAAGGGCTGCATGGCAGGATATTCGCGCAGGGAAAATAGTCTCTGGCGGCAGTACTATTTCTATGCAAGTTGCCAGATTGATTGATCCACATCCACGTACTTTTGCAGGAAAATTCAAACAAATTTGGCGCACTTTGCAGTTGGAATGGCATTATTCAAAAGATGAAATTTTGGAAATGTACCTGAACCGTGCGCCATTTGGCGGCACACTACAAGGCATTGGTGCCGCCAGTTGGTCTTATCTGGGAAAGTCACCATCTGAACTTTCATCCGGTGAAGCTGCATTATTGGCGGTATTGCCACAGGCACCCAGCAGATTGCGCCCAGATCGCTATCCTGAACGGGCTCAGGCAGCCCGTGACAAGGTATTGCAGCGATTGGAACAATATCATGTCTGGTCAGCTCAAAAAGTGGCTGATATCAAAGAAGAAAATATATGGCTGGCTCCGCGGCAGGTGCCTCATCTGGCCCCATTACTGGCGAGGAGAATGGTAAATGAAAACCAGCAGGAAGTGATCCAGACAACAATTGATACTGGTTTGCAGCGTCAATTGGAAGATATGGTTCTCAACTGGAAATACCAATTGGCTGCTAAAACTTCAATTGGGGTACTGGTTGTCGATCACACAGATATGTCTGTCAAAGCGTATATTGGGTCAGCGGACATTCAAGACTCGGGTCGTTTTGGACATGTCGATATGATAAGTGCCTGGCGCTCGCCGGGTTCTACATTGAAGCCATTTTTGTATGCAATGGCATTGGATGATGGCCTGATCCACGGGGAATCTTTATTGCAGGATGTTCCTCGTCGTTTCAGTGATTATAGGCCGGGAAACTTTGACAGTGGCTTTAATGGGCCAGTCAGTGCCAGCGAAGCGTTGGTGAGATCATTGAATTTGCCGGCAGTACAGCTACTTGAAGCCTATGGCTCCAAGCGATTTACGGCCAAATTGCGCAACGCAGGCATGACATTGCGTTTCCCGCTTGGCAGTGAGCCGAATTTAGCCCTTATTTTAGGCGGGACTGCTGCCCGCATGGATGAATTAGTGGCAGCTTATAGCGCCTTCGCCCGCCAAGGAAAAATGTCTCCGCTGCGTTTTATGCCACAGCAAAAAATACGGGACAGGCAACTGTTTTCTGCTGGCGCTGCTTGGATAGTCAGGCGGATTATGGCAGGAGAGGGACGGCCTCAACCTGACAGCTCTTTGCCCGCTGAAGTGCCTTTGGCGTGGAAAACAGGCACAAGTTACGGCTATCGTGATGCATGGGCGATTGGCGTGAATGCGCGTTATACCATAGGGGTCTGGGTTGGCAGGCCTGATGGCACCCCCGTCGTTGGGCAATTTGGTTATGCCACGGCGATCCCCATTATGAATCAGATCAACGGGTTGTTAATGGATCATTTACACAATGGCTCAATGCGCATTCCTGTTGATCCACGACCAGCGAGTGTCAGTCAGGCAACAATTTGTTGGCCAAGTGGGACTATTTTATCTCAAGAAAGCATTTTTCGGGAAAAATGGCTCCAAGAAAAACAGGTTCAGGAAAATGGATACTGGGAAAATAATAATTGCCGGCAGCGCCGATTGAGCTGGATTTTGGACAATACCATCCCTCCGACATTATCGGCCAGTGACCAAGAAGGAATATCAGGGATCAATGAACAGATATGGGTGGATAAAAAAGGCCTGCGTGTTGCAGCTGATTGTCTTGATGCCAAGCCTGAGACGATAAGCCTGTGGCCAATTGCATTGGAAGCATGGTTACCCGCCAAGGAGCGACGGGCAAATCGTTTGCCACCGATCAACCCACAGTGTCCGCCAATGAAAAAGGATGAAGCACCATTATTGATTGTTGGGATCCGTGATGGCGACATATTGAGGCGTATTCCGGGCAAAAAGGTATTGGATTTAAGTATTTCAACGCAAGGAGGAAGTGGCCGGCAATGGTGGTTTTTGAATGGTGAACAGGTTGCTGTAACCGAGAATAACCAAACATGGAGCCACACACTGTCGCGGTCAGGCAAATATCAGCTCAGTGTGCTGGATTTAGGTGGGCAGATCAGCGCAATCAATTTTGTATTGCAGTAATTTTTTCTCTGTCATTGAAATAAGACAACTTGAAAGACAGCAACTTTAACAGTCAATTCAATGATCTTGATCAGAAAGCCTATGCGGGAACCATTCGCCTGCATAGGCTTTATTTTATAGAATAAACCGTGCAAAAAGCATGAAGCTACAGTAAAGGTGTTTTATACAAAATTAAGGCTGATTATCAGTAAATGCGTTTAACTCGCCAGATGTAACCACAAGAAAATGTGATTTATGCTAAAAAATTATAATTTTCGATAAGAAAGTTTTAATAAAATGTTGTGTTTTTTGTGGGAAAGCAGAAATTCTCCTCCTATAATCAACGCCTATTTTTATTCCTGCCAGATGCAGGGTAAATTTGCGCCTCAGTTTTCTCTGGGGGCATGACTATTAAAATGAATTATCGCTGAAAGTGCCAAAGAGGTTATCGAATGACAATTGAACGTACTTTTTCCATTATCAAGCCTAACGCAGTAAAGAAAGACGCTATCGGTTCTATCTATGCCCGTTTTGAAAGCGCTGGGTTTAAAATTATTGCAGCCAAAATGCTGCATTTGACCCGCGAACAAGCGGAAGGTTTCTACGCTGAACACAAAGGCCGTCCTTTCTTTGATGGTTTGGTAGAATTCATGACCTCTGGGCCAATTACAGTACAGGTTCTGGAAGGTGAAAATGCGGTTCAGCGTCATCGTGACCTGATGGGTGCAACCAACCCAGATAACGCACTTGCCGGCACTCTGCGTGCAGATTACGCAGACAGCTTTACTGAAAATGCGGTTCACGGTTCAGATTCTATTGAATCTGCAAATCGCGAAATTGCTTACTTTTTCAGTGATGATGAGATTTTCCCTCGCTACTAATCTTTCAGTTACTCGTAGCATCTAAACAGTAAAGTTTGTACAATGTTGCGCCCCACTAAATTAAATTAGTGGGGCGTTTATTATTTTATTTCGATGTTTATTCCCAAAATTCATTTGATGTCACCGAAATTTGCTATTAACTAGCGAAGTTTTCTATTACTGAAATTTGATAGCGTGGGAATTTAATAAACATTGAACAGGCAGTCACCGCATGAAACTTAGTGCTGAAATAAAACCAGCACAGAGCCGAAAGTGTAACAACGAGGCGATGTAAAAAATGTCCCAACTTAACGAAACCGTACCATCTTCAACTTCCGCTGTATCTGTCACACCTGAAAAGAAAAACGGTAAAATCAACTTACTTGATCTTAACCGTAAACAAATGCGTCAGTTTTTTGCCGATATGGGAGAAAAGCCTTTTCGTGCCGATCAGGTCATGAAATGGATGTACCATTATTGCTATGACGATTTTGAGCAGATGACAGATATCAATAAAGTGCTCAGAGCAAAATTACAGCAAGTCGCTGAAATCAAAGCACCGGAAGTCGCTGAGGAACAACGCTCCGCCGATGGCACCATCAAATGGGCGATTACTGTTGGCGATCAACAGGTTGAAACGGTTTATATCCCGGAAGATGACCGCGCGACACTGTGTGTTTCATCTCAGGTGGGATGTGCTTTAGAGTGTAAATTCTGTTCCACTGCCCAACAGGGCTTTAACCGCAATTTGCGGGTATCTGAAATCATCGGTCAGGTTTGGCGTGCTGCCAAGATCATAGGCTCACTGAAATCCAGTGGTCGCCGGCCTATTACCAACGTCGTCATGATGGGAATGGGAGAGCCATTGCTGAATTTGAATAACGTTGTGCCGGCAATGGAAATCATGATGGATGATTTTGGTTTCGGCCTGTCAAAACGCCGCGTGACCTTATCAACATCCGGAGTAGTGCCGGCGCTGGATAAGTTGGGCGACATGATTGACGTGGCTCTCGCTATTTCTTTGCATGCACCTACTGATGATGTCCGTGACGAAATCGTGCCGATTAACCGGAAGTACAACATCGAAGAATTCCTGGCAGGCGTTCGCCGTTATTTGACGAAGTCCAATGCAAACCAAGGGCGTGTTACGGTGGAATATGTCATGCTTGATCACGTCAACGATAGCGTTGAACAGGCCCACCAATTGGCTGAGTGCCTGAAAGATACCCCAAGCAAGATCAACCTGATCCCTTGGAACCCGTTCCCCGGCGCACCTTATGGTCGCAGTTCCAATAGCCGAATCGATCGTTTTTCCAAAGTATTGATGGGGTATGGCTTCACAACCATCGTGCGTAAAACGCGGGGGGATGACATAGATGCTGCGTGTGGGCAACTTGCGGGCGATGTCATTGATAGAACCAAACGGACACTGAAAAAACGCATGGCAGGTGAAACCATTCAGATAAAAACAATCTAATTTTTTGTTTAATCTCGATTAATGGCTAAAAATCTGTTTAAGTTTGACATATTCTTATAAATGAGAATGGTATGATACGGAAATCAATAATTTGGTCTATAGTTTGTTTTAGCCTGTTAACTGGTTGTGCGGAACACTCTGCACGCCACGGCCAGCAGGTTATTGCAGTAGATACACGATTACGGCTAGGGAAGGCTTATTTGGCAGAACGAAATTTATCGGCCGCCAATTATCACTTTCAAAAGGTTTTGCAGGCGGAGCCGCGTCACCCAGAGGCTCATTTAGGCATGGCTTTGCATGAACAGTATGCAGGGCGGCCAGAAACTGCAGGGCAACATTACAGAACAGCCATGCAGTATGCGGCAGGAAATGATACTGTAGTGCATCATTACTATATTTTTCTGTGTGAACAAAAGCAGTATACAGAAGCGAAAAAATTGATCATCGGAAGTGCGAAAAGCAGCATAAATGATTACCGCTGCGCTGGGTGATCTTCTGTAATAAACATCAATTTTCTGTAATCAACATAATTTTCTGTAATAAACATAGTTTTCTGTAATAGACATAGATAGTATGAAATTATTTCGCTACGTAAGTTAAATTACATGCTCTATTTGATTTGCGTAAATTCTTTAACCCTGAACAGTACCAGTGTCCTTAGCTAATGAAGACTGAAACTTACCCAGAAGAAGCCAATCTGACAACAGGTCAGATTCTGTGCCAAGCTCGTGAAAAACTTGAGCTTTCTCAGCAAAATGTGGCAGATCGCTTGTGTCTGAAACTGTCCACTGTTCGTGATATTGAAGAAGATCATATCCCGTCAAATATTACGCCGACATTCTTTCGTGGATATATCCGCGCTTATGCAAAACTTGTTCAGGTGCCGGAAGCTGAAATTTTGAGTGTCTTGGACAAACAAATGCCAGCCAAGAGCGTCAAGGTTTCCCAAATGCAAAGTTTTTCAGCAGGGAAAAAGCGCAAGAAACGTGATGGTTGGTTAATGAAGATAACTTGGTTTGTCATCATACTACTATTGGGCATGACTGTGCTTTGGTGGTGGCAGAACCATAAAGAGCAGCAAAACGAATTCACGTCGATGGCTGAGCAATCCAGTGCTCAGGTTCAAAATGCTGAAAATGATTCATCAGCGGCAGCGGAGACTTCATCTGCACCTGCTAAAGAAGGTCAGCCTGCAGAGGCTTCCCAGAATAAATCGTCTTCAGCACAAACCAATACCGGAACGCCTGCCACGGCTTCTGGCGAATCAAAAACAGCACCACAGCCAGCTACTCCGTCTACAACCCATGCTGTTTCAGAAAATAACGCATCTGTCACTAATGCAAACACGGCTGATGCTGGTATATCTAATGCCGGTACAGCAAATTCAGCAGTGAGTACTGCGGCAGCAGAAGTAAATAATATTGAAGTGGCAACTAACAATGAGTTAGTCATGACTTTCAGTGGAAGATGTTGGGTCGAAATCAAAAATGCCAAAGGCAAGACATTATTCAACGGAACAAAAAACAAAGGTGACAGCCTGACGTTTTCTGGTGAACAGTCTTATTCATTGGTAATTGGTGCACCTGTCTGGGCTAAAGTCCAGTTCCAGGGGAAACCAGTGGATCTCGGTGCTTTTGTTAAAAAAGGTACGGCGGCCAGACTGACATTGAAATAAACTCATTAATGACTTTTGGCGAATTTATCATGTTAAAGACTTAGGCGAACATTGAATAATAATTCATGTTCGCCTGTGTGTATTATTGAGCATAGCGTGTATTATTCACCACAGCATAGTTGTAATTTTTATAAACAAAATACAGGGATGTAGGGGAGTAATGTAAAAATGCATAATGAATCACCGATAAAAAGACGTAAATCAACACGTATTTATGTCGGTAAAGTACCCGTGGGGGATGGCGCTCCCATTGCGGTTCAATCAATGACTAACACACGGACAACTGATGTTGAGGCGACCGTCAACCAGATTCGGTCACTGGAACGTGTCGGTGTTGATATTGTTCGTGTCTCAGTTCCAACCATGGATGCCGCAGAAGCATTCAAACTCATCAAACAGCAAGTCAATGTTCCGCTCGTTGCTGATATTCACTTTGATTATCGCATTGCATTGAAAGTAGCAGAATATGGCGTTGATTGCTTGCGCATTAACCCCGGCAATATTGGTAACGAAGAACGCATCCGCATGGTTGTGGATTGCGCTCGCCACAATAATATTCCGATTCGCATTGGGGTTAATGGTGGGTCACTGGAAAAAGATTTACAGGAAAAATATGGTGAACCTACACCGGAAGCATTAGTTGAATCAGCAATGCGCCATGTGGATATTTTGGATCGCCTTAATTTCGAACAGTTCAAGGTCAGTGTTAAAGCATCGGATGTGTTCTTGGCAGTAGGTGCCTACCGTTTGCTGGCACAGAAGATTGATCAGCCGTTGCATCTGGGGATCACCGAAGCGGGTGGTGCACGTGCGGGAGCTGTGAAATCATCAATTGGCCTGGGCATTTTGTTGTCAGAAGGGATTGGTGATACGTTGCGTATCTCTTTGGCGGCAGATCCGGTGGAAGAAGTTAAAGTTGGTTTTGATATCTTGAAGGCGCTGCGAATTCGCTCCAGAGGCATTAACTTTATTGCTTGTCCAACGTGTTCACGCCAAGAATTTGATGTCATTGGCACAGTCAATGCACTTGAACAGCGTCTCGAAGACTTAATCACCCCGATGGATGTTTCTATCATTGGCTGTGTTGTTAATGGGCCGGGAGAAGCTGAAGTTTCGACACTTGGTGTAACAGGTGCGAAAACGAAAAGCGGGTTTTATGAAGATGGCATTCGTCAAAGAGATCGTCTTGATAATAAAGACATGATAGACCAGCTTGAAGCGAGGATTCGGGCTAAGGCCGCTATCCTAGATGCCAATAATCGCATTAACATCAATCAGGTTGAGGAATAACAAAGCCACCTGAAAGGTGATGGATATCATGCCGGCGCCAATAATTATGTGCCGGCATACCCTTTTATCTTGGTATATTCAGGTGGGGGTAGCCAGCTATCATTTTTTGCTGATTGAACCTTGCAAGTAATCGCTTTTATAATCGATGCCATTCCATTATAGAAATATTAATAATAGAGATAAAAACGTGACAAAAAATATTCCGGCTATTCGTGGCATGAACGATTGTCTTCCTGCTGATACTGTTATCTGGCAACGAATTGAATCTACGCTGAAGCGAGTGCTATCAGGTTATGGTTTCAGCGAAATTCGGACACCGATTGTAGAGCAGACCCCGTTATTTAAACGGGCCATTGGGGAAGTCACCGATGTTGTCGAAAAAGAAATGTATACCTTTGACGATCGCAATGGTGAAAGTTTGACCCTGCGCCCAGAAAATACCGCAGGCTGTGTCCGTGCGGGTATCCAGCATGGTCTGCTGTACAATCAGGAACAGCGTTTATGGTATTTAGGGCAAATGTACCGTTATGAGCGCCCACAAAAAGGCCGTTACCGTCAATTCCATCAGTTAGGCGCGGAAGTTTTTGGTCTGCAAGGGCCGGATATTGATGCTGAGCTGATTTTAATGACAGCCCGTTGGTGGCGTGAATTGGGTATTGCAGATCACGTTGTGCTTGAATTGAACTCCATTGGTTCATTGGAAGCGCGTGCAAATTATCGCGAAGCACTCGTGGCATTCCTTGAACAGCACAAAGATAAGCTGGATGAGGATTGCCTGCGCCGCATGTATACCAACCCATTGCGTGTTCTCGATTCCAAAAATCCTGAAGTTCAGCAACTTCTTAATGATGCACCGGAACTGTCCAAGTATCTTGATGCCGAATCAAAAGAGCACTTTGATGGTTTGTGCCAACTTCTTGATAGTGCGGGCATCAAATATCGCATTAATCAGCGTCTGGTGCGTGGCCTTGATTACTACAACCGTACTGTTTTTGAATGGATAACTACCGCATTGGGTGCACAGGGAACTGTTTGTGCCGGCGGGCGTTATGATGGTCTGGTTGAACAACTGGGTGGAAAGGCAACACCGGCTGTGGGTTTTGCAATG
Source organism: Xenorhabdus santafensis (assembly GCF_033949405.1). Classification (NCBI taxonomy): domain Bacteria; kingdom Pseudomonadati; phylum Pseudomonadota; class Gammaproteobacteria; order Enterobacterales; family Morganellaceae; genus Xenorhabdus; species Xenorhabdus santafensis. The sequence goes on from NZ_VCDN01000075.1 coordinate 19,268, forward strand.
GGCATGGAACGTATGGTTCTGTTAGTGCAGGAAGTTAATCCTGACTTTGTTGCCGATTTGAGCGTTGCAGATGTTTATCTTTCTTCCTTTGGGGAAGGCAGTCAGCAGTCAGCATTGATACTGGCAGAAAAAATTCGCGATCAACTGCCAGAATTACGTCTGATGACCAACCACGGCGGCGGCAACTTTAAGAAACAATTGGCACGTGCGGGTAAGCATGGCGCTAAGGTTGCCCTGATCCTTGGAGAAGATGAAATCAAGGCCGGCAATGTCACGGTAAAAGATTTACGTAACGGTGAACAAGAAACGTTGTCACAACAAGCGATCGCAGTGCGTTTGAGCGAACTTTTAGGCTAAGGAGAGAGACTCTGTGGAAGTCTATACCACTGAAACTGAACAAGTAGACGCGATAAAGCGTTTTTTCGTCACCAACGGTAAATACCTTGCTGTTGGTTTAATTCTGGGCATTGGTGCATTGGTTGGCTGGAATTACTGGAAGGGCCATCAGACAAACCAATTGTATGAAACAGCAGCGTCATTTGAAAAAATGAACAAATCGCTGGCATCAGGGTCGAAAGAAAGCATTGCTGCGGCAGAAAAGTTCGCTAATGAAACGAATAACATTTACGGTGTCATGACCGATCTGGAACTGGCAAAGCAGGCTGTTGAGCAAAATAACTTGGCTCAGGCAGAGAAAAATTTGCTGGCGGCATCAGGCAAAGCCAAAGATGGTGACATGCAATCTATTGCTAACCTGCGTTTGGCCCGGGTTCAATTGGCGGAAGATAAAACCGATGCTGCATTGAAAACTCTGGAACAAGTCAAAGGCAAAGGCTGGATGGTTGTCGTTGAGGATATCCGTGGTGATGTTCTGGCCAAAAAAGGCGATATTGCTGGTGCGCGTGCAGCATATTCCAAAGGGCTTGGAGCTGAGGGCCCGCAAATAATGAAAGAATTCATGAAAATTAAACTTAATAATTTATCCAACTAAGGGAGCCAACTTCTAATGCAACTGCGAAAAACACTCTTGGTTGGGCTGGTTGCTTCTGTTCTGCTGGCTGGTTGTTCAAGGGAACAGGATACGGTAACAATGTCACCGTTGCCGAAGGTTGAAAATCAATTCAATCCCCATGTTGTTTGGGATAAATCCGTTGGGAACGGAATTGGTGAATTTTATTCTCACTTGTCACCTGCTTGGCAGGGATCGACAATTTATGCTGCTGATCGCAAAGGGCTTATTAAAGCGTTTGATATAGACAGCGGAAAAGAACTGTGGTCAGTTGATTTGTCTGAAAAAACAGGTTTCCTGTCAGCTAATCTGCCCGCACTGCTTTCTGGTGGCTTGACTGTGTCCGGTGATCGTCTCTATGTCGGTACAGAAAAAGCGAAAGTCATCGCTCTGAATACTGCCAATGGTGATATTGAGTGGGAATCCACCGTTGCTGGTGAAGCGCTGTCACGTCCTGTTGTGGCCGATGGCCTTGTTTTGATTCACACCGGCAATGGTATGTTGCAAGCGTTGAGCGAAACAGATGGCAAGATTGAATGGTCTGTCAATATGGATACACCACCATTGTCATTGCGTGGTGAATCAGCGCCGGCTACCGCTTTTGGGGCAGCCATTGTGGGTGGTGATAATGGCCGTGTCAGTGCTGTTCTGCTCTCTCAGGGGCAACTGATTTGGCAGCAACGCATTTCCCAAGTGACAGGCGCGACCGAAATTGCTCGTCTGAACGATGTTGATATGACGCCTGTCATCTCCAACAATATGGTTTATGCCATCGCCTACAACGGCAATTTAGTGGCAATGGACATGCGTTCAGGGCAAATTATCTGGAAACGCGATCTTGGCTCTGTGAATGATATGGCTGTGACTGATGACAATATTTTCGTTGTTGATCAAAATGGCCGGGTTTTATCCTTGCGCAAGAGCGATGGGATCACTTTGTGGGCGCAAGACGAGCTTTTGCATCGCAACTTAACCGCACCGGAAATGTATAATGGCTATCTGGTTGTTGGTGATGGTGAAGGTTATTTGCATTGGTTGAATACAACTGATGGCAAATTTGTGGCTCAGAACAAGGTGGATAGTTCAGGCTTGTTGAGCCGCCCAGTTGTTGCCAGTGATAAACTGATGGTACAAGCGAAGGACGGGACAGTTTACCTGTATACCCGCTAATTCCAGAATATGTTTTAAGCTGTACATAATACACACGGCTCCTGTGCTGACAGTAACAGGGGCCGTTTCGTCTTTTTAGTATCTTGCAGTAGTGAGCACTATTGTAGTGAACAAAGTTGTAGCGAGTAAGCAATGTTGTGAGCAATATTGGGCCGCTTACTTTCAGTAGGATATCGATTTACATTTAGTCATGAGGCATCAAAAATGATACCTATCGTTGCGCTGGTTGGTCGCCCCAATGTTGGAAAGTCCACCTTATTTAACCGATTGACCCGAACCAGAGACGCACTGGTCGCGGATTTTCCAGGCTTAACCCGCGACCGTAAATATGGACGGGCAGAGGTTGAAGGGCAGGAGTTTATCATCATTGATACGGGTGGTATTGATGGTACGGAAGAGGGCGTAGAAACACATATGGCTACGCAATCTTTGATGGCTATCGAAGAGGCGGATATCGTTCTTTTCATGGTCGATGCCAGATCAGGTTTAATGCCGGCCGATCACGCAATTGCAAAACATTTGCGCAGCCGTGAAAAAGCGACTTTCTTGGTTGCGAATAAGACCGATGGCATTGATATTGAAACTTCAGTTGCTGAATTCTATTCATTGGGATTGGGTGATATTTACTCCATCGCGGCTTCCCACGGTCGTGGTGTAACGCAGCTGATTGAACGAGTCTTGTTACCTTTTTCTGATAAAGAAGAAACAGAACAAGTTGAATTAACAGAAGAAGAGGCCAATGCGGCTTATTGGGCAGAAATAGAGCAAGCGGAACAAGATTCTTTTATTGAAGAGGAAGAAGAGGATAACTTTGATCCTACGACCTTGCCTCTGAAACTTGCCATTGTCGGCCGCCCAAATGTGGGTAAATCCACATTAACCAACCGCATCTTGGGAGAAGAGCGTGTAGTGGTGTTCGATATGCCCGGGACAACCCGCGACAGCATATATATTCCAATGGAGCGAGATGGCCGTGAATATATCCTGATTGATACTGCTGGTGTTCGTAAACGTGGAAAAGTGACTGAAACGGTTGAAAAGTTTTCTGTAATCAAAACCCTTCAGGCAATTGAAGATGCCAACGTTGTTCTGCTGGTGGTCGATGCCCGTGAAGGTATTTCCGATCAGGATCTCTCCTTGCTTGGGTTTATCCTTAACAGTGGTCGTTCGCTGGTTATTGCTGTCAATAAATGGGATGGCATGAGTCAGGAAGATAAAGAGCACGTTAAAGATATGCTGGATTTGCGTCTGGGGTTTGTTGACTTTGCACGCGTTCACTTTATTTCAGCTTTGCATGGCAGCGGTGTTGGTAACTTATTTGAGTCCATTTTGGAAGCATATGACAGTGCAACCCGCCGTGTTAACACTTCCTTGTTAACCCGTATCATGCGTATGGCGGAAGATGATCACCAGCCGCCGATGATCCGTGGCCGCAGGGTGAAAATGAAATACGCCCATGCAGGGGGATATAATCCACCGATTGTAGTGATTCATGGCAACCAAGTTACAGATCTGCCAGATTCTTATAAGCGTTATTTGATGAACTACTTCCGTCGTTCTTTAAAAGTCATGGGTACTCCTATTCGCATCCAGTTCAAGGAAGGAGCAAACCCTTATGCAGGCAAGAAAAATACATTGACAGCAACTCAGCTTCGTAAGCGTAAGCGTTTGATGGAACATATGAAAAAACGCTAATGTGCTAAAATAAAACAATATAATAAAGTTAAGGGCTATTTTTAGCCCTTAACTATTTTTAATCTTTAATTATTTTTTAGCTTTAAACTAGCTTCGGATTTTTAATACTGTTACTAATAATTGGAATATAACCGTCATTATTTATGTTATATGTTTATTGGCTACACTCGCTTGCTCATCGAAAAATACGGGGACCAAAGCTGCCAATCGAATGCTAATGTTTTAGCAGTTTTGGCTTCAGCACAAAATTCACTTCCCTGATGAGGGACAGGTATTTTCGGTTTCAGGAGGTTTTTTTTTGTTATAAATTACAGGCTTGTCTTTCGGTGGGTGAGGGGCTTCCTTAGCTGATTTCTTCATTAATTCATTAACATGCTCTAGTGTATTCAATATACATTTTTTATCACTGCTATCACAATTATTCGCAATATATTCCAGTAAGTAAGGTGGAATTATGTTTTTTTTACCTTTTTTATTTTTTTTCATAATAATACCTTGTTTATCAGTTGCCATGTTTTTATCTATTTGCCATAACTTAAATATTAGCCAAATCAACAATATTAGTCACTACTAAAAATGTAAATTTTTTATAGTGATGCATTAATATGTAGAATAATTAAATTAATGGATAGGCCGGTATGAACTTTTATTGATGAGTATCAAATAGAGTGGAATGAAAAATTGAATTAACAGAGTATTTTTGGCAGGAGATAGATAAAAAATAAAATCAAAAGCTTTCCTTAGCCTTTGATTATAAGAGGGAGATATTTTTTTCAAAGTAATATACCAACTCTACGCCAAGAGTGAGTTACGATACCTGAAAGCGCTTTACCAAATAATTTTTCTGCATTGTCAACGGTCAACACTGCAAAATCATTAAAGTTGGCCTTATGAGATAAACGCTTGTCCAATAATGTCTCATACCAGATTTTCCCCGCGTGCTCCCATGCATAGCCGCCCAATTCTGTTGCCAGTAAATAAAATGCCCGATTGGGGATACCTGAATATTTGTGGACTCCCCCATTGTCATCTTTAAAGGGCAGGTCTTTATATTGATTCATATGCCCTACTTGGTTATCTTTCGGATTTGCTTCCCCGGGGCTCTTGAATGAGCGTAAAGCAACAGCGGGGTCATTGTCGGGATTGAGTGCGGGGCCAAATATCCCTTGGCCTATTAACCAATCAGATTCATTTACCTTTTGCTTGTTTGCATATTGCTTTACCATGATCCCAAACACGTCGGAAATTGATTCATTCAATGCACCGGATTGATAAGCATAATCAAGGCTTGCTTCATTTTCAGTTACTCCGTGGGTTAACTCATGGGCTGTGATATCAATGCAAGAGGTAAAACAATTAAAATAGGGTGAGTAGCCATCACCAAAAACCATCTGGTTGTTATCCCAAAAAGCATTCATATAGTTGTTTTGATAATGAACAGTAGCGACTAATTTCATGCCTTGGTTATCAATGGAATTGCGTCCAAAAATTTTTTTATAAAATTCATAGGTCTTACCTAAATAATCATAAGCTTCATTTGCTGCTGTATCGGAAACGTGGCCCATTCCTTCACTTAAAATTAATTTATCCCCCGGATAACGGTCGCTATTTTCTGCATTGAAAATTGCTCTATTTAATTGATTATCAAATCCGGGTTGATAGTCGGGTGCTGGGATTTCCATTTCAGCATAATTGCTCATTAGATTATATACATGGTGTAATGTTTTTAATATATAGCTCTTATCATCTTGATCACAAATGTTAACGACATATTCCAATAAATAAGGTGGGATTATACCTGATTTATTTAATTTAATTTGATTATTTAGCATAAAAATTCCCCTTTTTTAGCTATGGCACATATAATTATCCTCGGGAGCTATAAATTAAGTATTAATCCAAATAGTGGTATTTTCTACTTTTCCACTAATCTAAATATAGTTTTCTCATCCTTTTTATTATTAACTTATAAATATAATGATGGGTCATCCTTAACCCATCTGTCATTATTTTATATTTATCTATATATTAGTTTTATTGGGTTGATTGATATTCTATTAATATTTTTTGGAGTTTGCGTTAGAGCAGCACACCGACTTCTTTCCAAGAATTGCTGACAATCTCTGAAACTTTATCACCAAATAGTTTGTCAGCATTTGTCACTGTCAGCTTGGCAAAGTCATCGAATGTGGCAGAGGAAGACAACCGTTTATCCAGCAAAGTTTCATACCAGATTTTTCCTGCTCGTTCCCAAGCGTATCCTCCAAGGGCGATAGCCACCAGATAAAATGCCTTGTTCGGGATGCCTGAGTTTATATGAACGCCGCCATTATCTTTTGTGATATGGAGTTCTTGGAATTTATCCATATGGCCGACTTGGATGTCTTCGGAAAAAGCCGTTCCAGGGTTGATGAAATTGCGTAATGCAATATCGGAACGATTATCCGGATTGAACTTAGGCCCAAGTAAACCTTGGCCCAACAACCAGTTTGAATCATTAACTTTTTGATTATTGGCATATTGTTTTACCATAATGCCAAATACATCAGAAATCGATTCATTCAATGCACCGGATTGATAGCTATAATGCAGATTGACTTCACTTTCGATGACACCATGAGTTAACTCATGAGCGATAACATCAATAGCAGAGCTGAAGCGGTTGAAGAATTTTCCGTCTCCATCCCCAAATACCATTTGCTTTCTGGCCCAAAAGGCATTGAGGTAATTTTCACCATAATGAGTGGTGGCAATTAACTTCATTCCTTCATTATCCAGTGAATTCCGGTCAAAAATATTTTTATAGAATTCATATGTTATGCCAAGATATTTGTATGCCTCATTAACAGAAATATCGTCACTTTCAGGCATGCCTTCGCTGCGGGCTAATTCTTCCCCCGGAAAGTCTTCTTTATTATGAGCGTCATAAATTGTACGATTTAATTTATTATCAGATCCTACCTCATTTTTCAGCAGGGCCATATCTTCTTCAAGTCGATAATCCATTAAGTGATAAACATGATCCAGCGTTTTTGATACATATTGACCTGTACATTCATCACAGTCGCTAGAGATATTTTCCAAAACAAAAGGAGGGATCAGACTGTATTTGTTGATTTGATTATTATCCATAAGAATATCCTTCTTTATAGTTATCCCCGTTGTCTTTCAAATTGCTTCGTTATTGGCGGCGTTCATTTACCTCGGTCACTATTTTTATAAACATCTGACTATCTACGTTTCCGAGAATAAAATTCCATGCTGCCTTGATGCAACTCGAAATCTATAGGGTATAGATGTTGTGTTTGTTTTGTGGGCCCGATTTGGATATTAACCATAATTAACAAGTGAGTCATTAGGTTAGGTATTGATTTTTTATGACAGGGTTTTGCCAATGAAAAAAATAAATATTTTTATCAGTACGCTGATAATTATCTAATGAAGAATAGATGCTTTTATTAAGCGCAAGCAATCAAGACAGGAATATATAATCCATTAAATCTCTATTCCTGTCTTGAGTTGTTATACCCAATCTTTTTTTATCAGAAATGAAGTATATAATTCAAATTCTGGAGAATCAGGCTCTGGGGAATAGCCATATTCCCAGCGCACCAATGGTGGCATAGACATTAATATAGATTCCGTTCTGCCACCGCTTTGCAGGCCAAAAAGAGTTCCCCTATCCCAAACTAAATTGAATTCAACATAGCGGCCTCGGCGATACAATTGGAATTGTCTTTCGCGCTCACCCCATACAATATCTTTTCTTCTTTCTACAATTGGCAAATAGGCAGATAAAAATCCATTGCCGACAGCTTGTGTAAATTTAAAACAGGTATCAAAATCTGGCGTATTCAAATCATCATAAAATAAGCCACCAATGCCGCGTGGTTCACCTCTGTGCTTTAGAAAAAAATAGTTGTCACACCACTCTTTATATTTGGGATAAATGTCATCACCAAATGGTTGGCATAAATTTTTGGCAACGGTGTGCCAGTGAATAACATCTTCTTTGAATCCATAATAAGGTGTGAGATCAAAACCACCACCAAACCACCAAACAGGAGGCTCTCCCTCTTTTTCTGCAATGAAGAAGCGAACATTTGCATGGCTGGTTGGGACGTAGGGATTTTGTGGGTGAATAACCAGAGATACGCCCATTGCCTGATAGCTGCGACCCGCTAATTCAGGACGTTGAGCTGACGCTGAAGCGGGCAATGACGTTCCCATCACGTGGGAAAAATTAACGCCTGCTTGTTCAAAAACATTACCGCTGGTTAACACGCGGCTGCGCCCACTGCCACCTTCTTCCCGCTGCCAGTGATCTTCCATGAAGACTGATTGTCCATCAATTTGTTCAAGTTGCTGGCAGATTCTGTCCTGTAATGAGAGGAAAAAATCTTTCACTTGAGATAGATTAGGTATATTCATAATGAAAGCATAACCATTTGATATTGTTTAAATAAGTCTTGTTTTCGACGAGATTAATTTTTGTTTGTTTATACAATTGCTTATACATTGAACACTGAACAAACCTATAAACAGAACATAAGATAAGAACAATGTGGAAGAAAAGAAAGAAGTTATGATTAATAAAACGTGGTCAGTAGGTAAAATTGGTTTTGATCAGAATCATTATTGTGAGAGGGGATTGCAGGGGCTGGCAGATAGCCTAATATTCTGATCTAACTGGATTCATAATTGGAAAAAGTTGTTGACTCGCTACGGCATTCCCGATGATGCATGGGTACGGATAGAGCCGTATCTAGCACCCGCTTATTCAGAAAGAACAGGACGACTCATAGTGAGAGGGAAATTTTTTACTACTGATTTTTCTGATCCTACCTACCATGAGCATTTGAGTTATTTATTCACCTGTTTATACGAAATTTATACGTAACTTTTACACTATGTGTTGCCAGAATGAAGAAACACCAGTCAGTGCGGGGAAAATGTACAGTTTGAGGCAACATCTTAATCATTTGATTTTTATATTTAAATGATAATCATGGACAAGTACCAAGATATGAAACTAACATTAACTACATTCAATGTCTGCTTTCATTTTGGTTACTGTCCATATACTTACAGGTACTTACAGGTATCAGTAAAAACACTTTCGCATTGATTCCAAAATAAAAGCAGTGATAATTAACACTGATTAAATTGCTTATTAAATAGGCTGGCTAACGATGGAAATTCGCGTATTTCGGCAAGATGATTTTGAAGCCGTGATCACACTTTGGGAACGCTGTGATTTGATTAATTCTGGTGATGACCCAGAAACTGATATTGAACGCAAGCTAACCCATGATGCTGATTTATTTCTGGTTGCTGAAGTTGCTGGAGAAGTGGTTGGCACAGTGATGGGGGGCTATGACGGGCATCGTGGTCATGCTTATTATCTGGGGGTCCATCCTGAATTCAGAAGCAGGGGTATCGCCAATGCATTGGTCTCTCGCCTGGAGAAAAAATTATTGGCGAGAGGATGCCCAAGCATTGTGATTATGGTTCCAGAAGAAAACGATGTAACTATTTGTATGTGTGAAAAAATGGAATATGATTATTTGGGGCAAGAAAATGTTATTTTCAGCAAACGGTTAATTGTTGATTAAATATATTTCTATATTATGGTGGTATAAAAAGTAACAGCAGGGAATATAAAAACTATAAATATAAACCAGTTAGGTGCCATTCCACTATTTATCTATGGTTTTTATATTATCTTTTCGATTATTGAACTCATCCAGTCCTTTAACTGCTTTAACTGGTTGTTTTTTATAATTAACAGGTCTTTTGGCATTAAGGGATACGAGGTGTCATCATTTTCGACAGGAACTATTTTGACCTGAATATCTCCTTTATCATCTTTAAATACATAAAAGTCTTCAATTTCGGATAAGTCATTTTTTGTTGCCCATTCACCCCATCCCGGAGGCATTTGGTATTTGGTGCACGCTTTTTGATCATTATTGTTTTTATTTTGGGCTAAATCACGGCTGTTTTTACTTTTAGATAAACTGTGAGTTAATGCATTATGATGGCTGGCAGGGCTATTAAGTGTTTTCGTTAACTTTTTTTGTCGCGCATTTTTGCACAATTTTTTTTTGCATAATACTTTGGTTATGCATGATGACTTGTGCGTGCATGAGGCTTTGTTAGTGGACAATGCCTTGGATATACATAACGCTTTAGGCATATATAAGGCGTTTAATGTGGTTATAAATACTGCCATCATCACATAATTTGTCATAAAGCACTCCAGTTTCGTTTGAAAACAGATGAAAATATTGATATAGAAATAATATAGGTCGTTTTGTAAACAGTTCTGCAATCATTGCATCATTAATGTCTCTTTTATGGATTGTGTTGAGGAACTGTTTTTATATTCACAACTGAATGTTTTTCTGAGAGTGTGGTCTGATAAACAGGTTACAGCTTGCAAAGACTAAGGTAGGAAACAGTGATGGATAAATTTTTTGCATCCAATGTATTTTCAAAACAACGCATTTTTATGGCCACTGGGTTAGTGGGATGCTCATTATTGTTAACAGCCTGCGCCGGAGGAACAATGAGAGTTTCATGGCCTTCGCTGTCGCCTCTTAACTGGTTTGGCAATTCATTGAAAGTTTCTGGACAAGGATTGGGAGAAATCAGTAAACAGACAAATATGACGCAATCTGCGATTGAACAAGGGTTGGGTGGAAAGTATCGTCTGCGCAGCGGCATGGAAACCAAAGATGGCAAATTAATCAGCATCATTCAGGGAATGGAAGACAATCAAGTCAAGCTCGAATTTTATGGTTTAAACAAGGGCAAAGTTAATCGCATTGACATCTTGGATTCGAATATTAAAACAGCTTGGGGAGCGAAAATCGGGACTCCTTTTGCTGACCTGTATGATAAAGCATTTGGCGCATGCCAACGCTCTGATGATTTCTCCATCCAACCGACAGTGATCTGCACTGCTCCACAAAGTAAGCATGTGAGCTATGTTTTCAGCGGTACTTGGGATGGATTGAAAGAGCTCATGCCTTCGGATGATATTTTGAAGGAATGGAAAGTCTCCAAGATAATCTGGAAGGCATAATATATCGAATATGTTTTTCATTCTGGCAAGACGGCCCTGAATCAGGGCTGTAATGGCCATTGCGTTTAGTTAAAAATATTGTTCATTTTTAATTGTGGCTCGGTGAATCCTCGCCTGATGGGCGGGGCAACAATCATTTACTTATTACTCAATTCCTACCCAATGTTTATTTCCGCCATTTTCATCAAGCATCTCTGCAATTTCCTTTGCTTCTCCTTTCAAATTAACCCCGTTACATTTTTTCTGCATCTTATTGCATTTCATCATTTCTCATAAAAATTCGGTATATAAAACAGGGCTTAGTAAGCTACCTTGTTATAAATATTCTGGATACAGTATACCTTGCATCTTTCAAGTTGCTGCTCTGTTGGCTATGTTCACGCTTTCCGATTAATGAGTTATTCATGTATCTGGGTCTGCTCACTTGCTGCCACGCTGCAATTTGAAATCTATTGGGCATAGAACACACAGTTATTGATAGAAGACATAGCTATCAAATAGCGGGATGGGCAGGGTGTAGGATGAAGAGCGTAACAATCAAAAATAACTTATTGGGTGGATGGGTTGCCCTGCTAGTCTGGGGTTGTCTCAGCATCTGGAGTGCCAATGCCTCGGCTGCCGAATTGCTGAATAGTTCCTATGACATTGGTCGGGAATTGTTTTCGAGCCTGAATCCCGAATTTGAAAAACAGTGGAATAAACAAAATCCGCAAGATAAATTGTCCATTAAACAATCCCATGCGGGTTCATCCAAACAGGCATTAGCTATCTTGCATGGATTGCGGGCCGATGTGGTCACTTATAACCAAGTTCCCGATGTCCAAATCTTGAATGAGCGAGGCAATCTCATTCCGGCCGATTGGCAGCAGCGCTTGCCGAATAACAGCTCTCCATACTATTCCACCATGGCTTTTTTAGTCCGCAAGGATAATCCCAAGAATATCCAGACTTGGAACGATTTAGTGCGCAATGATGTCGCGCTGGTGTTCCCGAATCCAAAAACATCAGGCAATGGCCGTTATACCTATTTGGCGGCATGGGGCGCTTTTCAGCAACAAAATCCACATGAACCCGAGAAGGTTCGTCAACTGATGCAGCGTTTTTTGCAGAATGTCACGGTGTTTGATACCGGCGGGCGTGGGGCAACGGCTTCATTTATTGAGCGGGGGCTGGGGGATGTTTTGATTAGTTTTGAATCAGAGGTCAATAACATCCGCAAGCAGTATGGTGAAGACAATTACCAAATCATCATGCCTCCGGTGAATATTCTGGCTGAATTTCCGGTAGCTTGGCTAGACAAAAATATCGAGAAAAACGGCACGGAAGCAGTGGCGAAAGCGTATTTGAACTATTTGTATAGCCCGGTTGCCCAGCAAATTATCGCCGGTTTCAATTATCGGGTGCTGGATAAAGAAGTTATGCAGGCACATCAAGCCGATTTTCCCGCCACCAAACTATTTCGTCTGGAAGAACAATTCGGTAGCTGGCCTGAGGTAATGAAAACTCATTTCAGTGCGGGCGGCATACTTGAACAGCTATTGGCTGAAGGACGTGAATAATGCTGGGGTTTAACAAACGCGTTTTGCCCGGCTTTGGGCTGAGTTTAGGCAGTAGCTTATTTTATATCTGCCTTATTTTGTTATTGCCTTTGAGTGCATTAACTCTCCAGTTGTCCAGCATGACATGGGCGCAATATTGGCAGGTGATTGCCAATCCGCAAGTTGTTGCCGCTTATCAGGTGACATTGTTGGCCGCCGCCGTTGCCAGCTTGTTCAATATGGTTTTTGGCATGCTGATGGCATGGATTTTAACCCGCTATCGATTTTGGGGGCGCAGCCTGCTTGATGGTTTGATGGATCTGCCATTTGCCTTGCCGACGGCCGTGGCGGGCTTAACGCTGGCAACCCTGTTTTCAACAACCGGATGGTATGGCGGCTGGCTTGGCAATTTTGATATCAAAGTTTCCAACACTTGGCTGGGCATTGCTGTTGCCATGGCATTTACCAGCCTGCCTTTTGTTGTGCGTACTGTACAGCCTGTACTTGAAGAGCTTGGCCCTGAATATGAAGAAGCAGCACAGACATTGGGGGCGAGCGGCTGGCAGACTTTCCGGCGGGTCATTTTACCTGAAGTTTCACCGGCATTGCTGGCCGGAACTGTGCTCTCATTTACGCGAAGTCTGGGGGAATTTGGTGCTGTTATTTTCATTGCGGGCAACATTGCGTGGCAAACTGAAGTGGTATCCCTGATGATTTTTGTCCGTTTGCAAGAATTTGATTATCCGGCTGCCAGTGCGATTGCATCCGTCATCCTTGCGGCATCGTTATTACTGCTATTTAGCGTCAATGTCATACAAAGCCGCTTTGGTAAACGGATAGGGGGGCAATCATGACTGAGTTTACCGAATACACACAGGCGCAGCGCTCTTCCAGAAACTGGGGAAAATGGTTGCTGATTGGTACAGGCATCCTTTTCTCAGTGCTCTTGCTAGTGATCCCGATCGCATGGATTTTCCTGACCGCCTTTTCCAAGGGGCTGGATATCTTGATCCAGAATCTCGCCGATCCCGATATGTTGCATGCTATCTGGCTGACGATATTCATCGCGCTTATCACGGTTCCCATCAATCTGGTTTTTGGCGTAACGACCGCGTGGCTGGTAACACGTTTTCAATTTCCCGGCAGGCAACTTTTACTGACATTAATTGATATTCCGTTTGCCGTTTCGCCGGTTGTGGCCGGGCTGCTTTATCTTTTGTTTTATGGTGCCAATGGTTGGATGGGAAATTGGCTGGGGACTTATGACATTCAATTAATGTTTTCATGGCCGGGAATGGTGTTGGTAACGGTATTTGTGACATGCCCGTTTGTTGTTCGGGAGCTGGTACCGGTGATGTTGAGTCAGGGAAGCCAAGAAGATGAAGCCGCGATGCTATTGGGGGCTTCTGGCTGGCAAATGTTTTGGCGTGTGACACTGCCAAACATTCGCTGGGCGCTGCTGTATGGGGTCGTTCTGACCAATGCCCGGGCAATTGGCGAATTTGGCGCTGTATCTGTAGTTTCCGGCGCAATTCGGGGTGAGACCTATACACTGCCTTTGCAGGTGGAATTGCTGTATCAGGATTACAACACTGTCGGTGCATTTGCCGCTGCCGCTTTATTGGCCGTGATGGCGATTATCACTTTAATTATTAAAAGTGCCTTGCAATGGCGTTTGAGCCGTCAGAGTAGAGCAGGAGCAGAATATGAGTATTGAAATCAATAAAATCAGCAAATTTTTTGGCCGCTCTCAAATATTAAATGAAATCTCGCTGAATATTGAATCTGGTGAAATGATCGCTCTGCTTGGCCCATCGGGTTCTGGCAAGACGACATTACTGAGGATAATTGCGGGTCTTGAGCAACAAAGTGCAGGCCAGTTGAAATTCCACGGGCAGGATGTGAGCCGGATACACGCGAAAGACAGGCGGGTCGGGTTTGTATTCCAACATTACGCTTTATTCCGCCATATGACCGTGTTTGATAATGTGGCTTTCGGCCTGAGTGTGCTCCCTCGCCGCCAGCGCCCTAATGGCGAAGTATTGCGCCGCAAGGTGATGGCATTGCTTGAAATGGTGCAGTTATCCCATTTGGCTGAACGTTATCCGTCACAACTTTCTGGCGGGCAGAAACAGCGTGTGGCATTGGCAAGGGCACTGGCTGTCGAACCACAAATCCTCTTGCTGGATGAACCCTTCGGTGCTCTGGATGCGCAGGTGCGAACAGAATTGCGCCGTTGGTTGCGCCAGCTTCATGAAGAACTGAAATTCACCAGTGTATTTGTCACCCATGATCAAGAAGAAGCCATGGAAGTGGCTGATAGGGTGGTACTCATGAAACAGGGCAGCATTGAGCAGGTTGGTACGCCCCATCAGGTCTGGCGGGAGCCAGATAGCCGATTTGTCCTTGAATTTATGGGAGAGGTTAACAAACTGCAAGGTGAGGTTAGGGGTTCCCAGCTTTGGATAGGCGGCAGCATTTTCCCATTGAATGGGAAGCCGCTGCATCAAGGTGAAGTTGATGTTTTTTTCCGACCTTGGGATATGAGACTCAACAGCAAGCAGACCACCTTTTGCCCTTTGCCGGTTCAGGTTATGGAAGTCAGCCCGCGCGGACATTTTTCGCTTGTCTACGTTCAACCCATAGGGTGGGGAGATGATTATTTATCCGTTGTCTGGATGGATGATTCATCAATTCCTGTTAGGGGGGATCATTATTTTATTGGTGGCACGGGAGCGCGTCTATACGCGGGGGAATCTCCGTTAAAAGTGATGAGACTGGCTGAATCCGCCTGATTTATTTACGATTACCATTGCATCTCTGTTCCCTTTATTCCGGGGGACAGGGATTTTTTTTTCGCTCAATATATTGCTACGGTTTTCTGAATGTGATTATTTGTTTATCCATTCATATATGAATATAAATTAGGTAATGCAGTGGCAAGCTTGGAAACATTTATAGGTAATACACCTCTGGTCAAACTACAACGGCTTACGGAAAGTGTCGATGCGGAAATTTGGGTCAAACTGGAAGGCAACAACCCTGCGGGATCAATAAAAGACAGGGCAGTACTTTCAATGATCCAGCGAGCGGAATTGCGTGGGGAAATCGCGCCGGGTGATGTTCTGATTGAAGCAACGAGCGGCAATACTGGCATTGCACTGGCTATGCTTGCCGCGGTGAAGGGATATCGTTTGAAATTATTGATGCCCGAAAATATGAGCCTTGAAAGGCAAGCCTCAATGCGGGCTTACGGCGCTGAATTAATTCTGGTCAGCAAAGCGTTGGGAATGGAAGGCGCGCGGGATTTGGCGCAAGAAATGGAAAAAAATGGCGAAGGCAAAGTGCTCGACCAATTTAATAATGCGGACAATTCACTGGCACACTTCAATACCACTGGCCCGGAAATTTGGCAGCAAACACAAGGGAAAGTGACCCATTTTGTTTCCAGCATGGGAACGACCGGCACCATTACAGGCGTGAGCCGTTATTTAAAATCTCAATCAAGCAGCATTCACACCACAGGGTTACAGCCAGCAGATAATAGTCATATTCCGGGTATCAGACGTTGGTCTCCGGCCTATATGCCCAGTATTTATCAAAAAGAGCTGGTGGATCAGATTTTGGATATCACACAGGAAGAAGCTGAAACCACTATGCGTTTACTGGCACAGAAAGAAGGGATCTTTTGTGGTGTCAGTTCGGGGGGAGCCGTTTCTGGCGCACTGCGTATTGCGGCTGAAAACCCCGGTGCGGTTATTGTGACAGTGATTTGTGATCGTGGTGATCGGTATTTGTCTACAGGGGTGTTTAACTAATATCTGTCTTTTTTAATTGACTCGGTAAAGAAAAAATCCTTTTCGCATCAGAGGAACTTTTATTTACTTAACTTGAGATCGGTTTAAGTCATCACCTGAAGTCCTGTTTTTTCAGCATGGGTGATATTTAGTGATGGCTTTTTCGGTTTCAAACAATAGGCAATTAACCCGCCCAGTAAATTCAGCATAAAACCGTGTAAACTGCGGTGACGTGAATGCTCAATTTGAGTAATGTTCTTGAGCTGATCATTAATTGTTTCAATAATAAATAGCTTTGCTAACATGGCCCTATCCCAAGCGGCTAACAGCTTGAGCTTCATATTTTTTCGTTGCCCTGTCACCAACGTTATCCCTTTTGCTTCTCAGTCTTCTGCTAATGCTTTGCTGATGTATTCGCATAAAGTTTATCTAAAAGCCCTTTTGAGAGCGCTTTAACGGGAGCTCTATCCTCAATATTTGCGGGCGTCAGTTTTACGGCAACGATTTCACCCTGATGATTAACAATCATATGAAGCTTAAAATCGTAGAACCATATATGGACGCCCCCCGGTTGTGCAAGCATTGAGTCGATACGGTTTGCTACCATATATCTGGCGTCATAATGGGCTTATTTGCCCGCGCCATGATGTCATCCGCACCCTGTTTCCTTCTCATCCGTCATCGGTATATGATTACCTAGGTTTTACTCAGGTTATTGCAGGGCCGATAGCCGTTTTTTCATATCATGATCAACCTCATCTGTCAGAATACGCCAGATAATTCGGGTCAGCTTGTTAGCTAAAGCAACTATGGCTTTCATGGGGCCACATCGGGTCATCCGTATTCTTAGTCACTCGCCTAACGGATCATCCCGTTTTTGCACGCCCTGCATCATCGCTCTGCAAAAGTGATAATCAAGATATAAGGTTAAATTATGTAACACTGGATCAAAGGCACAGAGGCGAAGACAAAATGATTTTAAAACAACGGAATGCTGTTTATTGTCAAGCTAAGCTCACTCGTCCGGAACGCTGGTCGCGAAGCACAAAAAACTGGCAATGGGTAAGTACAATGGCTTTGAATCCTGAGTGAGAAAATCAGGCCGCTTAAATTAATTAATGGTGCCAACTATGTTGACAATTACTGTGGTCACCAACATCAAAAAGTGACATTACTATATTAGTGCTACAATACTTGGTGTTTTTTCATTGTTTCATGAAGCCTATTAATTAGTATCATAGTGTCTTGCCAACTCAAACAAGCGTCAGTAATAGATTGCCCATAAACTAAAGAATTGCTCAATGGCTGATTGCCTTCCTCAATAAAGCTTTCAGCCATTACACCTCTTATGGATATAAAACCTTTTCCTATTTGCTGGCATATAGATTCGGCAACTATTAGTTGCTGTTTATGGTTTTTTTGACTGTTTCCATGACTTAGGTCTATCATGATGCTTTGGTTAACATATTGTTTTTTAAGCTCTTCATGAAGTTGTAAAATGTCAGTTTCATGATAATTGGGTTCCTTTCCACCTCGAAGGATTACATGTACGTGCTGATTGCCTAATGTGGACATCAGTGATAGTTGACCAGAATTGTTAATGTTACAAGTTACGTGTGAGTGATTAGCTGTTTTAATAGCATCTATAGCTATTTGAATGTTGCCATCAATATTATTTTTAAAACCAACAGCATAAGGTAATGCAGATACGAGTTCTCTGTGTAGTTGTGATTCTGTTGTTCTTGCGCCGATAGCAGCCCAACTAATTAAGTCAGCATAGTAAGGGTATAAATATGGGTTAAGAATCTCTGTAGCAGTAGCTATACCCATTTGATTAATCTTATAAAGAAGCTTTCGTGAACGGTATAATCCATCTATATAGTTAGCAGAACCATCTAAATTAGGATCACAAATAAAACCTTTCCATCCTAATGTTGTTCTAGGTTTTTCTAAATAGGTTCTCATGACAATAAATAATGAATCTTTATGTTGTTGCGTTATGCTCTTTAATCTCCAAGCATAGTCTAGACATGCTTCTTCATCGTGCACAGAGCAAGGGCCAATAACTACTAACAATCTTTTATCTTCTCCATTTAAAATTTTTTTAACAGTCTTCCTGCTGTTATTGATATGTGATATCAATTTATGGTTGATCTCTATTTTAGAAAGTAATTTATTAGGTGCAGGTAATTCTGAGAAGAATTGAAAGTGGTTATAATTCATATTAAACCTCTGAAGGTATGGCGAGCAAATATTCTTTTTCCATGGTCTTAATATCCTTCAATAAACATTAAAAAATAATCTAGTCAATAGTAAGTTGAAGTGAAATTGTTATTTCATTGACATATGTTCTGTGCGTGCCAAGCATGTTAAGTGTAAAAATGTTTCTCGCCCAGGTTGCAGATGATAAATATTTATATTATTTACTTACAATTAAGTAGTTGAATTGATATATTATGTGGCTTTTCTTTTAAACAACAATTAACTTTTAATGGTTTTGTAATTCAGCATGGATAGCTATGTTGTATAGTAATGAATATATTTAATTTATTGAAGGTTTGGTTTTAAGTGATTTTATTATTTATGTAATTTAAAGATGGTACATTGATTGTTACTTAAATGTAATCTAATTCTCTAATAAAAATTAAAAAAATGAGACGCTTGTCACAATTAATATATATTTCAGAGTTTGTAATAAAAGACTGAATTTTAATTATTAATCTGTAAATTAGAAGAAGTATAACTTTTGATAAAGAACCAATGCTTGTGTAAAAGAAAGGGTTAATATGTGAATCCAAGTAGAGTGAGATTAGGAACTTCGGATTAATAGTTGCAAAATTATCTATAATTTTCATTGTTAGAATTATGAGATATATATCATGATAATTATAAATTTATTTACAATAATATTGTGGGAATTAAATGTTCATCAAGGTTGTTGTTTTAATATTAATAATATTTAGCAGAGAATGTCATCTTGGTTTATATTTGTGGTCTTTTTTATTATGATTATTTTATTTTGCTGTTATCACATTGATATGAATATTTAACTGAACGATTGTAAATGCATTTTAAAATCATAGGAGTATTACTTATCCCGCTCATCACACGGGAAAAGTAAGTACTAGATGTGAGGGGTTTACTATTTTAAAATAGGAACTTAGTAAGTTTTTAAAATTTTGTAAAAAATCTCTAGTTGTAATATCTATATATCAATGAAAAATACCCTAGTATAAATTTTAATAAATCAAATATATTTTCAATGGGATAGTGGTAATTGTGCATTACTCGCTGTATAGCAGGATTGGTATGGTTTAATATATCAAAAGGTGATTATTTTTCATATGTTGGAAATTTATGGGTCTTAAAAATAAAAATCAAATAACCGCCTAATTTTATGTATATTTTTTCGTAATGCAAAAAAATGCTTTTTTCAATGTGAATAGAAATAAAGAATGCAAGCTAATCGCTTAACAATACATTTTTAATAGTCATGGTTATATGCTCTTAATCTTGGTAGTTTTTTATTTATGGAGTGGGAGGTTAATTATGGGTAATTCATTTGCATTAATATGGTTAAGTGAGTTGTTTAAGAATGGTTGCAATCTCGCTTGATATATTACTCATCATGTTTAATTTATATATAACTCGGGATGGTTGTATAGTTTGTTAGCCATACTCTATGAATTATACACCTAATAAAGAGGTGTTAGATAAATGGAACTATTATATTAATTTATCTAAGTTTTTTAATTGATCGAATTTATTTGTTATAGAAATCAATGATATATAATATTTAATATACGTGTCTTTACCACTGATTATAAGTGGCCTTGAGGACTTGAATATGTCAAAAAGATTTTTTTCTCTTATATCTGATAGAAAATTTGCAAAGCGATTGAAAGTAATGCAAACGTTGACAGACTCTTTGCTAAGTGCTGAAGCAAAAGCTGTGGTTGCTCATTCGTTTTGCTCGGGAGTTATGCAAGAAGTCTCCATAGTTATAAAACTGAATAAAGAGGCAATATTGGATAGAGAATTTTTGTATGAATTTGTGGCTTTTGGATGGGGTAAAGCACTAGGACAATATATTGATATTAAATTAATTGAAGGTTATGGGGAAACAGATCATAAAGCATTGCGGTTAGCGCAATTAGCAGTTAGATCCGGGACAGTGTTATTTGCAATATACAACGTACTAAGGGAGGATTATCAAAAATGCTATATATCGATACATCATGCACTTGCGGATGAACATACACTTATGGTCGTTAGCGAACTAATACAAGTAGCGTGTGCAGGAGAGATGGATTTAGCATTACAGAATATGAGGCAAGGTCAGAAACTCTATAGTAGTTATGTGGAACGTCAACTCATGAAGGCAAAAGATTATAGTGTACTGGAGGTAGGGTATAATTATTCGATGATGGCTTTGCGATTGTCAGAAGTGGGACGATTAGCATGGAATACACAAGTTGAACGGATAAGTTTGCAGCGTGTAATTCAAGTTGGTTCTATTTATGAGGAAAAACAACTCATAGAAGTAGTTCTTGAGATGTTATGTAGTACAGCAGATGTTGTAAAGGAAGGGAATACAGTATGTTCATCACGTAATTGGCGTTTACCACAAGAAGCAAGGGCTGTTGGTATGATGACAGGACTCCTTGCCATTCCTTTTGGATGGAAAGAACATGTTTCCTACAATCCTCAAACTAGTTTAGAGGCTTGTGCACGATATAGCTTGGTTTTGCGTGAAGTTCTAGAATGCTGTCGAGCGTCCGAGTTGTTCATCAATGGCGCCATTCCCCGCGGAATTCCCGCATCTCAAGTTATTAATTCTACCTTTCCTGTGGGTATTGGCATGAAACGAATAAATTCTTCAGAGATCCTATTGGAGATAGAAGGAACATTCTGTAATAGGGCTGCAGCAACTGACTTACTTAATGAGCTAGCTGATGTACTTTCGGATAGAAGGATATGAAATGATTGACGGTATTGAAACGAAGAAAAAAAAATTTACCGACGAAGTGAATCGGATAACTACTGTATTTTGTGATGTTCTTAAGGTTGATTCTGTCTCTCCAAATGATAATTTCTTTAAGCTTGGTGGTGATTCTTTCGACGCTATCCGTGTGGTATCTCGGTTAGGAGGGAATTTACAGATCGTGTCTCTTTTCGAAAATCCAACAGTAGAAGATTTAGCTAAGTATGTTCTCTCTAAAACCAATAAGCGTAGTGTGCGGCTTACTCCTCTACACGATAAGAGCTCCTCTAGTGGATCAATTGTAGTAATCGGAGTTCCGTTTGGTGGAGGGGACCCTACCGTATATAAGGATTTATTTCGCGAAAGCCAGGGAGTACGTGTGTTTGGGGTGGATTTTGGTGATTTAGAAATCAAGAGTGCATCAGATTTTTCTATATTGATTAGTACACTTGCTGACGAGATTGAAGAAATTGATGCTAATCAATTTATTATTTATGGGCATTGTGCTGGAGCAGCAGTGGCTGCATGCCTAGCTTCAGTTATGTCATCGACGATTACTTCACTATCTCTTGTAGTCGCTGCCTCAAATCCAATGAGTGATCCTGATATAGCAATATATGAATCTGAGAAAACTTCAGACTATACATGGGGCCAATATCTAAGATCTCTGGGGGCATTTACTGGGCTGATTGATAAGGAAATTGATGAAATGTTAATCCGAGGTAGAAAAGATCATTTAATAGCTGCAGAAGCATATAAGACTCTAATACAACACCCCGTTCGTGGGGTACCTGCGTTGGTGTTATTGGGGGACTCAGATCCTGCCACACCTCAGCTCAGCAATATAGTAGAAAAATGGAAAAATTTTATTGATGTCGTTGATTCAACAAGCTTGGTCGGTGGCGGACATTACTTCGTGCGAACACATGCTAGAGAGGTTGCGGACACGGTGCTTTCATTTGCAACACGTAATAGAACAATAAAATAAAGAAGGAATACAAAATGATTGTCAATAATGAATTACTCCAGAGCCAAGCTAGTTTACTACAAAAAGGTTTGGTTGATTTAGAGATACAAGATGAAGAACTTTCGAAGATTTTGGATGATGAAGTAAAGCGTCAGCACCGAACATTGTCACTGGTTGCGTCTTGCTGTGCAGTTACTCCTCGAGCTTTGGTAGCGTCAGCTTCTGCATTGGTCAATGTTACGGCAGA
This sequence comes from Xenorhabdus santafensis, assembly GCF_033949405.1. Classification (NCBI taxonomy): domain Bacteria; kingdom Pseudomonadati; phylum Pseudomonadota; class Gammaproteobacteria; order Enterobacterales; family Morganellaceae; genus Xenorhabdus; species Xenorhabdus santafensis. The sequence goes on from NZ_VCDN01000075.1 coordinate 41,765, forward strand.
GGGAACTCCCGGTCGACGGTATCATGCAGGATGTAAAAATGTCGATTTAGTCGAATCCTTAGCCATCAGAAGAGCACAGAAGTTATTTGGTGCTCAATATGCGGGTGTTCAGTCACATTCAGCATCAAGTGCAAATTATCAGGTGCTTTCAGCTTTACTTGAGCCTGGAGATATTTTGTTGGGTATGAATCTAGATCATGGAGGGCATCTTACCCATGGCAGCCCCGTTACATTTTCAGGTACTTATTACAGATCAATTGGTTATGGTACTACATCAGAAGGGCTTATAGATTATGATGAAGTGAGGAGGTTAGCCCATATTCATCACCCTCGTATAATTATTTGTGGCGCTACTGCTTATTCAAGGATTGTTGATTTCGAGCAGTTCAGAAAAATCGCTGATGAAACAGGATCAATTCTGCTTGCTGACATTTCGCACATAGCGGGGCTTGTTGCAACTGGACGGCACCCTAGCTCAATCAATGCCGCACACGTAACTACTACTTGTACTCACAAACAGCTTGCAGGACCTCGCGGTGGTTTGATTATGTCTGGGCGTGACGCCAACGAAAAAGTTCCAGGCCTGAAAACAACCTTTGCTCGTACTTTGGAACAAGCAGTATTCCCTCGGATGCAAGGAGCTCCAGCCGTCAATATGATTGCTGCAAAGGCGGCAGCTTTTGGTTATGCAATGTCGCCAGAGTTTGATGCATATATGAACCGAATTCGAATCACAGCTGACGCAATGGCAATTGAATTTCAGAAACGTGGCTATGAAATTATAGGGGGGGGGACTGAGAATCACACAATTCTGATTCGTTTGCATGGCTCTATGACAGGTTCTATTGCTGAATCGGCTTTGGAGCAATGTGGAATTATAGTTAACAAGAATCGCGTACTAGGGGAGACTCGTTCTTCATTCGTCACAAGTGGATTACGTATCGGCACGGGATCTTTGGCTCAACGCTACATAGACCAATTAGGATGTGTCCAACTTGTTGATTTAGTTTGTAGAATACTGGCGGCAGTGAAGCCACTTGATGAGCATGAGTTTGTGCTAAATCCAGCTGTATGCGAACTGTTTCGTTCAGAGACAGAGGCACTATGCGCAATGTACCCTTTAATCAGTTACACAGAAGGTTAAACAACTGACTAATTGATTCCGGTTGAGGAAATGTTATGTCGATTCTGATTAGGGTTAATCGGACACTTTGGGAAAGAATATGACGAATAAAATCAGATATGTTGCTATTAATGGATCAGAGCGCCTGGATGGGAACAATGCACAGGCCCTAGCATGGGCAAAACATTACCTAGAAAAGCAAGACATTATTCTAGATGTTTTCTCTTTAGCCAAATTTAAAATTGAACCATGTGGGGCGTGCGGAGATTGTAATTTTCGTAATGAACCCTGCATACAGAATGATGATGCAGCGCGTGCAATCCGCCTAATGGAAGCTAGTGACGGTGTAATTTTCGCATGTGCAGTACATGGATTTGGTGCAACGCCTTTAATGTCCGCTTTCCTAGAGCGGATTGGTACTGGTTTTTTGCGGCATAACCGAACACTAACTAACAAGGTGGCTGGAGTAATGGTTACAGGGCGGCGAATGGGGCATGTCGAAGTGTACAACCAGATGCTCCAATGCGCGCTTTTGAATCGAATGATTTTAGTTGGGTATGGTTTTCCAGCCATCTTGATGGGTGACAAAAAAGGTGAAGTGCTTAGAGATCAAGAAGGAATGGAGATGCTACGTCGAATGCTTGACCGTATGGTATCGATGACTCGTCTTATACGTGAATACGAACATCTAACAGGACAAAAAGCGCTAAAGGTTCTCGAGCCTGGAGAGCGTCATCGTATGAATGAGAATGGTGAATTCTACGTCCCATCAAAGCTCGATATGTGTAGATAATTTCTAATAGTGGGAATGAAATGTGTGGGTTCTGTTCTGTCTTTTGTATTAATTGTGGATATTTGTGCCTTGTACTCTAATTTGATTTTAAGCGATTAACATCATTTCTAATGAGTGAGATAAATAAAGAAAATGAAGCACAGTAAGATTAATTGGGATAAACAACTCAACAATTTCCTAGCTGAGTGGATCATATCAGAACATTTTGAGCGCTTTGAGCGAGCAACTGTAAAAGAGGTAGCTGAGGCTTATGTTGGGGTATATTCAAATCGTCCAACTAGTTGGTTAGCTTTCTTGGTTCGCAATAATAATGTTGAGCGAACAAAAGTCATTTCTATGGAAGCCGATCCTGAGCTAGTTCGGATACCAGGAATGCGACGCTCAAAGTTTTTACTCCCTCAATCTTTGGCTGCAACAGTATTTGGTGCTACACGCCTACCTTTGGTCAATCATGAGTGGCGATTGCGCGATGTCGGTCTTACTTTGGCCGATTATAGGAAGATATTATCTGAATTTACGGAATTTACTATAAGTGCCCCTGTTCGCTTGAAAGATATTCGGAATGCTCTTGGATTAACTGCTCCTCAGGCTCGTGCGTACGTCTCTGTTGCCACTTACGACGGCGCTTTAATTCGTATTCCTCCTCCGAATATTTGGTCTAACAGGTGGCTATATGCTCCTCCTCCTAATGGGTTGCTACAAAATAATGACACATTATTAACCAGTGAATGGTTATTGCAAGACATCGCCGCTCGTTACATTAAACACTATGGTCCAGTTACAATCGATGACTTAGCTTGGTGGCTGTCAATTTCAAAGGAAAGGTCTCGTTTGCTTATAGAAAGCTCTATGGCGTGTGAAATATGCAGTGGATTGTGGATAAGTAAAACTCGGCAAAAGCTATTTGAACAATGTATTTCCAAAACAGTTCAGAATCTAAATACTGATGTGCGTTTTTTGCCTGCTTGGGATCCGTTGGTAATGGGGTATGCCCCTGGTTCAAGACAACGTATTTGCCTCGGGCTTGATAAAATTAGGGGATACGATGCAGCGGGAAATGGCCTCCCTGTTGTCTTAATAGGAACACGGGCTGTAGCCACTTGGGGCGTGAAAGTCAATGGATCCAAACGTTCTATCCAAATTGATCTCTCAAATGTTGCAGGTAAGGAACAAGAAGCCATTCAAGAAGCCGCCTTTATTTGGGCTAACCGAATCGGAGCATTTTACGACCCTGGTAACAATAACAAATAATTTACAACGGATAAGGTGGGGTGACATGAAGAATCAGATAATGTTGGCAGGACCTGAGCTAAGTAATAAACAGTTAGGGCAAAAGAAATTTGGGAGGTGTCCCTGTACTGCTCGGACAATATGGGATGCTTTTGAATGTTGTTCCACAGAGCAGCCGACATTGATTGAACGAATAGAAGAGGAAATTATTTTACCTGATGGGCTAGTTGCATCTGTCGATAACCTCATCGTTATTGCTGCAATGATGGGTTCTTTACTTAGTACTGAAGGAAAAATAACTATAGGAATATACTCTAATATTTCAGTAAATTATCTTGATATTGATACGAATGAACTACGTGATGTTGCTGACATTCATATCCGTATTGCAGAGGTGCGTGAAATAGCAGAGCTAGCGCAACCAAATGTTCTGCCTCAAGCTGATATAGAGATAACTGATGGTCAAAATTCTCCACCTTTGGAATCATTGGTTTGGCTTGTGGCAAAGAGAGATGGGTGTACATTGTCTGTGAGGAAAGATTGTATTGATCAACCTGCTCGTGAACATTTACGAAAAATTATACTCTTTGTATGTATGCGGATCTTGAATCCCATGGCTCTTCCTATGCCTGAAACTCTACCTAAACATCTAAAATGTGAATTTAATGAACGTAGTTCATTGGTGAAAAATATATTTTACCATGTTCAGATGAGACCATTAGCCCTAGCAATCATCGATGATAATAATAGTAAGTATTTGACCTATGCCGAACTTTGGAATTATTCCAATATGCTAATACAGCAGGTACGTAAGCAGATATCTCCTCAATGTTTACATCCGCGGCTTGCTCTTTTTCTGGAACGAGGTTGGCAACATCTGACTTCAATTATCGCTGCCCAGAGAATGGGCGGAACTTGTGTGTTGATCGACCCCGCTAACCCTGATGATTTGATATATAGCTTTCTTCAGAAATGTCGCCCCGACTCTGTGTTGACTATTGGCAGTATGATAGACAGGGCACGTAATCTTACAAACTGCCCTATATTGGAAATAGGTAAAGAAGATAAGCAATTGGCACCGGTTGATTGGGAATATGGTAATTGGATTGAAACGACCAATGAAGAATGTTTTATTGCTGGTACCTCTGGGACGACAGGTCAGCCTAAAGCTGTTTGTTTATCTTATCGCGGGATGGTTGCCACACTTGATGCAATTACCAAATCTGCTGAGCTGGGGGAAAGTTCACGAGGAACATGGTTGACATCACCGGGGTATGGAATGGTTGAAGTTGATCCTCTGCCAGTACTATATGCAGGTGGAACAGTATGTATCCCTTCACCTGAAGCCTTACAAGATATAAGGCTGCTGGCTCTTTGGTTTATCAAGAACAATGTTACACATGCACTAGTGATGACATCTATTGCTGAAGCATTTTGGGTTGGTGAATGGCAAACAAACCTGCGCACAATGTTAATTGCTGGTGAGAGGTGTAAGCAATGGCCTCCACCTAATCTCAACTACCAAGTACTTAATGTTTATGGCTCTGCGGAAGCCGCGGTGGTATCAATTGAAAATTTATCATCTGTTCAACATCATACACTGTTGCCGTCTGTAGGGCAAGCAGTCGCTGGAGCAAACATGTATGTAGTTGATAGTACAGGCCAAGAGCTCCCAGCGAATTGTGTTGGAGAATTAGTTATTACCGGAGAAACTCTCTCTATAGGTTATCTCGACATTGAAGATACTAGGAAATCTTTCCAGCCGAATATATTCGATAATACCTCACCATCGCAATACATCACAGGGGATAGAGCACGGATGAGTTTGGATGGTACTGTCGAAATTTTGGGACGGGCAGATTCGGTCGTGAAAATTCGTGGGCATAGAGTAGATCTAACAGAAGTAGAGATCTCTGCTCTTGAAGTTTTTGGGGTGGCGAAAGCTGCTGCAATTTGCTTCACCAGCGATATAGGAACAACGCTAGTACTATTTCTTGAACTTGTCTTAGATGTTACGGCAAGAGTGGATGCTGTAGATGCAGTGCGTAAGCATCTTGGTAAAAGGTTAAAACCTGCAGCTCAACCAAATCAAATAGTTGTTGATGTGTTGCCAATAGGACGAAATGGTAAAGTGGATTACCGTGCGCTGAAGATATCTCCAGTTGAGATAGATATGACGCATAAAATTTTCTCTCCAAACACAGAAATTGAAAGTACGTTGTGTTCCTGTTGGTTGAATTGGACTGGATGTGATGAAGCAACTCTTGAATCTAATTTCTTTAGCACTGGTGGGGATTCCTTGCGAGCTATGAGAATGGTAGGCGAGCTTGCTTGTAAATATGGCATTCATATAGAGATGAGTTCTTTTCTTGAAAACCCTACCCTACTGAATCTTATACGTTTGGGCAATACTTCACGTGATAGCAACTTGCCAACATTTGAGCATCTGCCCGGCGATAAACAGCTACAGCCTTTTACGCTCAATGAGAGTCAGCAAGCTTTGTGGATTGGACGTGGATCTGACTTCGATTATGGTGGTGTCGGCTGCCAAGGATATTTTGAGTGGGAAGTAGAAGATCTGGAACAAGAAAGATTTGAGCGTGCTGTGAGTTTGCTAGTTGACCGGCATCCAATGCTAAGAGCGACGATTAACGAAAGTGGTTACCAGCAAATCGGAGGAGTCAATGGAAATGAGGCAGTCGAATATGTAGATTTGAGTGGTCTTCCAGATAGTGAAATAAATAACAAAATTAACTTGGTGCGTCGCCGTATGGCGAATGAAGAGATAGGAACAACACAATGGCCTTTATTTAAATTTGTAGTGAATAAGATTAGCTTGCACTTAAGTAGGGTGCATTTTTGTATTGACATGTTGATTGCTGACGCATGGTCAATATTTCAGGTGATTATTCCTGATTTGATTGACTTATACATGGAAGAAAATCCTCAGTTACCAAAGCTTAAAACGTCGTTTTTTGACTATGTTGAGCACAGGCACAAGATTATTCAAAGTGAGCAATATCGCGCTGATCGAGAATATTGGTTACAAAAAATTGTAGACTTGCCGTCATCCCCTCGGTTACCGCAGCTTGAAATAAGGGAATCTACTATATCCCCCAGATTTGAAAGACATGAAGGTTCACTCGAACAAGCATTTTGGGATAGATTAAAAGCTCAAGCTCAAGAACGAAATATTTCCCCCTCAGGTGTTATAGCTTTGGCCTTGTGTGAGGTTTTACGTTGCTGGAGCGAAGAAGAGCGATTCACGTTGAATTTCCCTGTTTCGGATCGAATGCCAGTTAGTGATGATATTGACTTAATTGTTGGAGATTTCACTAACACTTTACTTGTACCTTACGAGCCCATTATTCACGATACACTTGAGAAGCGCGGCCAAAAATTACAAAACGCTATCTGGAATGCACTTGATCATAGGCTTTTTACTGGTGTTGAAATATTACGGGAGCTGTCTCGGATACGGAGAAATGGTCGTGCACCATTGATGCCAGTAGTGTTGACAAGCCTTCTTGGACATCCTGGACGACATGATGCAGCTCGGTTAGGCCGAGAGGTCTTTGGAGTGTCGCAAACCCCGCAAGTGACGCTGGATGTTCAGATTAGGGAATCAGATAATGTTCTATATTTCAAATGGGATTATCTTACAGGAGTTATTCGTCCTGATGTAATTGAAGCTATGTTTGGTGCATTTTGTAGGTTGCTGCAACAGCTAGCATGTGATTCCGAAATTTGGAAATGTACATGGCTCGATCTACGACCATCATCGCAGGTTACTATACGAAATACAGTTAACTCAACGCAGAAATTAGTACCTGCAGTTCATTTGCGAGATCTATTTTTGGAGTGCCTTTCGAATCGAACAAATGAACCAGCAGTCATAGACGCTCATAAAACTTATTCTTGGGGTGAAATAGGCAATGCAGCAGCGCAACTCAATACTCTAATTCAGAGGTTTTGTTCTCCTGATGATCGGTTTGTTGGAATCGTCTTACCTAAAGGAATAATGCAGTATGTTGCTGTTTATGGATGTTTACTGGCGGGTATCGGGTATGTTCCTATAGATATTGATTTACCACTCGAACGAATAGATACAATGCTTGCCCAAGCTGGGGTTCGAATCGTGATTTCATCGCCAGAGGCTATATTGCCCCTAGGTATTTATAGAGTAGAGTGTGCTGCCAAAGACCTTAACATTTGGACTCAACAAAATACCAGAATTGCGATTGAGCCTATTCGGAAAGATTATTCACCGTATGTGATCTTCACTTCGGGTTCTACTGGTAATCCAAAAGGAGTTGAAATTCCAGAGGCCGCAGTAGTCAATCATATCTTCGATGTCATTGAGCGTTTTGGTCTGGATATTTCAACCAGACACCTCGCTACAGCTGCTTTGCACTTCGATATGTCAGTATTCGATATTTTTGGTCCCTTAGTGCATGGAGGCTCAGTCGTAGTGCCTGAGCAAGCAGCTGGACCAGATCCTGACACTTGGTTACGGTTACATTGTCGCTATAAAGTGACATTTTGGGCATGTGTACCTGCAATCATGGAATTATTATGCCACGTGGCTGAGGTTGCTCACAAAACACACACCATTTACTCAGTAAGTAATATAGTAATGGCTGGTGATTGGATCCCATTATCACTGCTACCACGAGCGAGAGCAATCTTCCCTTCTGCTCGAATGTTTTCGTGTGGTGGGCCGACTGAGACCACAAATTGGTCAGTTATCCATGAAATTAATGAATGCGAAGGCTGCATAGTTAGCTCCGTTATTTATGGTACACCTATGCGGAATTCTGCTTATCACATTATTGCAAGCGACTGGACAGATTGTCCTGACTGGGTACCAGGCGAAATGCTGGTAGAAAGTGACATTTCGTTGGCCCGTGGATATATAGGCCAGCCAGAACTTACGCGATGTGCATTCGTTTACCATCCTAGAACTGGGCGCCGAATGTATCGTACAGGAGATTTGGGACGCTATTTACCTAATGGTGAAATTGAAATACTTGGGCGTATAGATAATCAGATCAAAATTAATGGGCTAAGGATCGAGCTTGGAGAAATCGAGAATATAGCTCAATCTTGTGACGGAGTATCTAGAGCATGCGCAGTAGCATTGCCTGGCCTAGATGGACATCCAAAACAGATTGCATTGGCTTATATTGGTAATTCTAACTGCGAAACCATAATCAATGAAATAATTACACGACATTTACCTACCTATATGATTCCCAAAACTATTAAGCACATGATGGAACTACCTCTATCAAAAAACGGTAAGGTGGATGTAATAGCTTTGCGTAATGTACTAGGGGGGGATATGAAAAATCCAAATATTAAAAATCAACAGACTATCCTACGGGAAGTTGTACGAGTAATTTCAGCCCAACTTGCCGAATCAATTGTATTACCAGAAGACAATTTCTTCGACTTAGGGGGGAATTCATTGACTGCTATGAAGATTAAAATCGAATTAGAGTCCAAACTTGAACTCTCAATCTCACTCGAGAGTATTATGCTGACTGAGTCAATCCGTGAATGTGCAGAACAAATTGCAGAAAGGAGTCTGTCATGACTAGCAGGCAATTACATCGGGAATGGCTTGAATATGTTACTGCATACCTAAATGGGCAAATAAAACCTCAGTGTCTACATCAAAAAAATGAGGTACGAGCACAAGAAATACTGAGGTACGTTGCGGAACAATCATCATTTTATCGTAACCATCTAGACATCAGGAAAGGTTCTTTGAGTTTATTCAAGATTCTTAACGGTATTCCTTTTACTACTAAAGATGACCTTCGTTCTGCAGGAACGACAGTTTGCTGCGTCCCGTTCAACGAAATAGCTACGTATTATGAAACGACAGGAACTACTGGGCAGCCAACACCGTGTCCGCGAGCATCAATTGATATTGAAACTAGTGGAATCTATGTTCAAAGAGCTATCGCAGATATATACCAATCAACTTTCGGTACGATGCATGCTCTTACTGCTATTATGGGACCATCAGAGTTGTATGCATTTGGGGATACCTATGGTGAGATTTGCCGGAATTTGGGAATTCCTTTTGTACGACTGTGGCCAGAAAGCCCACGAGTTGGTTTAGATAAAGCTTCCAAACTTATTAATGATCTTGGGGTACGCTCACTAATATGTTCTCCGGCAATAGCACTTTCGTTAGCCCGTCTTTACATAAGTCTTGGGATCGATCCTCAAGGAACTTCAGTGGAGCAGATTTTTGTTCTTGGAGAATTATGTCCGCCCGAAATGCTTTTGAATATTTCTCGTATTTGGAATGCACACTGTACTCATGGTCTGTACGGCTCACAAGAAGCACATGCAATCGCTACAGGTTGTTTAAAAGGCAATCTACACCTTTCAGAGACAAATTATCTTGCAGAAATTCTCCCAATCCCTGGATTGGATGATGATGTAGGAGAATTATGTCTAACGATGCTAGTACCTGGAGCTAAGCCATTAATTCGGTTTTGTACAGGCGATTTAGCTCGTCTTCAATCACCAGAGGCTTGCGGATGTGGTAGCCATTCCCGTTGCTTGAAAGTATTTGGTCGGATTAATGATGTTATGGCTCTTGGTGGTCGCTTGATTCTACCTTCATCAATTGAATCTACTGTTTTAATGGCTGCTGATCGAGTTTGGGGATATCAGGTTACAGTTTTGGAGGCAAATAGAGGCGCTGATGAGATGGAAATATCTATGGTTGCTCATATTGGGAGCCGTTCAGTTACCCAAGTTCAAAAGCAGATGGAAGAATATTTTAATGTTCCAGTTAGGTTACATTTAGCAGATCGATTGGATCCGAGAACAGAGACTGGAGCTTATGTTTCTTGGAAACATGCTCGTGTTCGAGATAAAAGGAATCCAAGGCTATGATAGAACAACAATTGAAACATTCGTGGGTTATAAAACAGTATGAGGTTCCAGAGGCTGCTTCAGTAATACAAGTACGTAAGACGCTGCTTGGTTTATACCCTAACCCAGCTTTGTTTGAGACTGGGGCAGGCTTTCAGGCTATTGATGGCTCACAAACGATGTTCATGATTGAATTGTTGTTTGAAATCACACTGATAAATGATACCTGGAGTATCAGGAGCAATAGCCCTTTTGAAAAGTATACTGCTGAATGTGAATCAGTAGTGAATGATCACAATAAGCCTCTATGGAAACGTTTACGGGAGGTGACACAAATTATCGCACTACCAGATAGCTTCCCGTTGATGTTAGTGCTTGGGTATAGTGCAGCTCGTTTTGTGGAGCACCTGCCAGGGATGGCTATTGAAGAAGGAATTCCGGAGGTAATGCTCCGTGTTTACCGACATATTATACGCTACGATGACACAGGAAATGGTGCGAAAATTGATGTATTGATGTTAAGTCCAGATGAGATTATAGACACCCAAGCTTTATTTGCAGCGCTTACTGAACCAAGGGTAGTTAGAACTCCTGCCAACTCTTGGGATTGGGGAGTTATTAGGGATTTAACAGATCGTAACACATTTTGTTCCGCGGTAGAACGAGCAAAAGAATATATCAGAGTCGGTGATATTTATCAAATGCAGCTTTGTCGTCGCGCTATATCGAATTCAACAATTCCTCCAGTAGACCTGTATGAACGACTTGCGTCGGTTAATCCTGCACCTTATATGTACTATTTGGCTCTTGATAATCAGAACATAATATCTTCTAGTCCGGAACTTATGATCCGTGTTAGTGATGGTATAGCTCAAGTTCGCCCTATAGCTGGGACTATGCCATTAGACGATATGAAAGGCAATCATCTAGCTCAGATCCCTAAAGAAGCAGCTGAGCATCTGATGCTTGTGGATCTAGCTCGCAATGACTTAGCACGTTGCGCTATTCCTGGCGGAGTGAACGTAACTTCGTTTATGAAGGAGAACGTCTATGGTTCACTTATCCATTTGGTTTCGACAATTGAAACTAAGGTTCGTAATAATTGCGATATATGGGACCTGATTGCTGCGAATTTCCCTGCAGGAACAATGACGGGAGCCCCAAAAATTCGCGCAATGGAGATTATTATGGAATTAGAAGGAGTACCACGGGGACTGTTCACTGGATGCGCGGGGTACCTTATGGGGGGGAAATGCGGAGTTCTTGCTTTGACGATACGTACAATTATTGGGAACTCTGGCCATTACGTATTACAGTCTGCTGCGGGTATTGTTGCTGATTCACAAGCATCAGCTGAATGGGAGGAAACTGGTGCTAAGATCAAATCATTTGCTCGGGCAATGAGGAAGAGTGTATGAAAGTATTATTAGTGGATGCTTTCGACAGCTTTGTATTTGTTATTGAACAGTACTACTCCATGGTTGGGGTACAGACGAAAGTGGTTCGTGTGAACGATGATCCAATAAGTAAGTTTCAACGATGGAAGCCACAACTTTTAGTTTTGGGGCCGGGCCCAGGAACTCCTCAAGAGCATGGTTACCCAGAAATAATTCGTTCAGTGGGTGAGGGGCAGGCCATATTTGGGGTTTGTTTAGGTCACCAAGCAATTGGAGAGTATTTTGGTTGGAAGCTTATGAGAGCACCGACTGTGGAACATGGTAAGTATTCACAGGTGCAACATGATGGTCAAGGTGTTTTTCGTGATATTCCATCACCTGTTAATGTTGTTCGTTACCATTCACTATCTATTATTAATTCTGAAATTGAGAATGAATTAGTGGCTACTGCATATACTAAAGGTAAAGGAGAAATGGTGAACATGGCTGTACGTCATCGCACACGTCCCATAGAAAGTGTGCAGTTTCATCCTGAAAGTATAGGAACGGAGCATGGACTCAGAATGATTTATAACTCATTAGATTTAGTTAATAATAAAGTTGTGTAGTATTAGTCCCTCAAACAAATTGAACTGTATTAACCGGGATTAAGCCAGTTTAAATTGACCCTAAAATTTAGAGGAGGTAACTATGGATGCTGTAATTAAGAAGAGATGGCAAGCTCTAGGTGTCATCTCTATTATTCAGTTGGTATTACTGCTTGATGCTACTGTAGTAAATGTGGCACTACCACAGATTAAGCACGATCTAGGGCTTACAGATGGCTCTTTGACTTGGATTGTGAATGCCTATCTCATCACTGCTGGCTCGTTACTATTACTTGGGGGGCGAATAGGTGATGCCTATGGAGTATTGCGTACATTCCAAGTAGGTATTGTAATTTTTGGGGGGAGTTCTTTCGTGGCAACTATTGCTCCTAACGCTACTACCTTGATCATAGGTCGTGCTGGCCAAGGGATAGGAGAAGCTTTAGCTTCGTCGACTGGCTTAGCAATGATATCTTTATTATTCCCTTCGGGACCAGATCGTAGTAAAGCATTTTCAATCTGGGCTGCACTTGGTGGGCTTGGATCAATACTCGGGGTTTTGTTATCTGGTGTAATCACAGAGCAGCTTTCATGGCGCTGGGTTTTCGGAATTAATATACCAATTATATTAATTCTAGCTATAGCTACTATATTGGTGATACCAAAATTATCTAACCAAATATCTACTCGGTTGGATCTTAGTAATGCTCTAATATTAGCGGTTTCGGTATGTATAACCGTGCTTGGTGTGATCGGTTCTGGTATCGAGCAGCTTTTATGGCTTCGAATTATGCTGATCTTGTTAGGAATTTCTGGTGTCGCGTTGGTGTTAAGGCGTTGTAAGTATTCGGAGGATAGTATTATTCCTGCCCGGTTAATGACCAGTTCGCCACGATTAACAGGATACGCTATTCTTGCAATTCAAGCAGGAACATCAGGCGCTGTTTTTTATCTTGGTGTCTTATTGCTGCAAGATTATATTGGAATGACTCCTTTGCAAGCAGGTCTCGCTTGGCTACCATTCTGTTTTGGTTTCTTCCCCGGAATTTTTTTATCTCAGTTCGTTACCCAACGGTGGAGTACTCAGACTGCCGCCGTTGTCGGTCTATTTATCTCTGCCTTTGGTTTTATATTGTTTGCAATTGGGGTACCTATGCAAAACTACTGGGTTGGAATGATGCCAGCAATGCTTGTCACATCTATTGGTTTTGGTTGTGTTGCCCCGGTTGCACAATCTCTTGCAACTACAGGACTTTCTGAATCTGATGCGGGAGCAGGGTCAGGAATAGCAACAACAATTCAACAGTTGTTTCAGGTAGGAGGAATGACATTTTTAGTCGCTGTTGCTATTAATTTTACTGATGGAGTTGGAGTTTCGACTATTGAATCTAACGGATTCATAGTTGCATTTGCTGTATCTGCAATGATTTTTATTGGTGGAGCAATTTTTATTGGGTTGAGGCGTAGTGCATTAGTCCTTGATACAGAAAACACAGAAATTAAACATTAGGTTCTTTTATGCGCCAGAACTATATAATTTCATTTGCGGATGAACCTTCCATAGTGGTACCTAGTACTGTAAGCCTACGTGAAAAGTGGATCGGAGCAATGTTAGATCAAACAGGGAGAGCTTATACTGGAGCGTTACGGCTCGACTTTTCTCCAGGATGTGTATCAGAGCGAATATTTAGTGCAATTGTTGATACATTAACACAGCATCCGATTTTAGGTGCTCAATTTGATATTGAAGGTGATCAACTTATTGGCCGTGCTCCAAACAAAACTACATTACGTAATGCCCTTTGGGATTGCTTGAATTTTAAGCATGCAGGCATAACGGACGAGGTTTTTCTTGCTTACCGAGCGAAAAAGGCTAGTGAACCAGGGCTTAGGATAGCGTCAATTACTGATGATATAGGAATTCACGTGTGGATAGGATTTTGGACCTACACTTGCGATGGTGCATCAATTGATTTGTTAATTGAAGACATAGTTCAATGCTATTGTGGTAAGTCTAAAGTATCTAAGTGTTGGATAGAATATGCTCATATGGTAAATGCTCGTGTGTCAAAACAAGTCATAAACTTACAGGAAAGAATTGAAATTTATCCAGGGTTAGGACCATATGGTCTTGATGCGATCCGAAAAACTCCGAAAGGCTCAATGGGTGCTATGAAGAGTGCAAAATTTAGCTCTTCTGTATTGCGTAGTGTTGTATCGGCTTATGCAAGAGCTTACCGAGTCACTCCATTTGTATTGTTATTTTCTATTTTTCAACGCGCAATCAGTGTGGTCAGTGGGGTTACAACTGTTGTCACAGGTGTTCCGTTTATCAATCGAAAAAGTTCCGATGAATTTAAGGTTGTTGGCCCTTTATCGAATACAGTTCCAATTACGACTTATCATATGCAAGACGAGCCTATACCTAGTATGCTAATTCGATTGCAACGTGATGTCATCAAAGCGTCTGCTCGCCAGGACATAGAACTGGCTGCTTTGTATCCCGATGGTATTTCACCTCGAACTGTAGCTTATGAACTTCCTTTCCCTCAGCTGTTTAATGCTTGGAACTCACAGTGTGACGGTACACGAATCTCACTAAGCGATAGTGAGTGGATGGCTCTTCAGTTGCTACCAAATGATACATGCCGAGCAGGTTTTGAAATTACTTTAGATGAACATTCCGAGTATATATCCGGGAGAATAGATATGGATATTGATGCATATGGTAAGTGTGTGGAGCAGGTAATTAAGCATATGATTAAGGACTTGGAAAGTATCAGTTTAGATTCTGTATAATCATTTAGCATAGTGCTCTAATATGTATGAGTGTAATTATCAAGGGAGATTGGCGGACATTGTCACTCCAACTCCCTGCTTAATCTTCAACCCAAAGATCATCGTAATGAGACAGGGCGTGAGGTGGTCGGGTAATTATCAAACTTGTTGTCATCCTTTTGGAATTTAGTTCACCTATTTTTTCGCTCTTGGTTCAGAGTAACTGCACCAACCAGTTCCAGTTCCCGATTCTGGGATCTCACCCGACCAGTGTTCAAGATGTGATAGTTGAGCCGCCCTAACCCATTGAATAAAACACTACTGAAACTGGATTGGAGCAAGACATGAGATAATGAATGCGAGTGATGGTGTCATGAACAAACAACCCTGTTGGAAATAGGCCTTTTTTCTGAAGTCAGTAAAAGTGGATTACCCAATATTTTCAATATATTATCATTCTTCCATCCCAGCGATAATGGCGCACATGGTCAGAAACAGCACATTAAACAAGGGATAACTGATTTTGGCAGAGAGGGGATCAGTTAACCTACAAAAATTTTGAGAAAAAGCATCAATGTTTATGGGAGAGACTTCCGGAAAAAAGCTTATCAGCTTATATTTACTTTTGTCGGTCAAATCTGGATTCTTTTAACAAAACCTTCACGTTCTTGCCTTGTGTGGAATAACAAAGTAAGGTTTTTATCTTCTCTTTGTCCCGTCTTAAATAAGGTTGACACTTTTCTTCATCTATTGAGGAGAGTGTTATGAAATCAGAAAGTAAACGCACTCAGCGTGATTATTCACTGGCTTTTAAATTAGCCGTTGTTGAAAAAGGCGAAATGACATACAAACAAGCCCAACACCGGTACGGTATTCAGGGGCGTTCAACAGTTTTAGTTTGGCTTAGGAAGCATGGTCAGTTAGATTGGAGTCTGGAGTGTTCCTCTTTACATCCTCAAGGAGTTGCCATAACTTCATCCTCCTCACTCACCCCCGAGCAACGGATAAAAGAACTTGAACAACAACTGGTTGAAATGGAAATGAAAGCCGAGTTTTTTGAGGCGGTCATTGATGTGTTGAAGCGGGATTATGGAGTGCTGCCGTAAAAAAGCTACGAGGCAAGTCATTCAGGAGAAAAAATAATCGGCTTTAATGTAGCTCAATATTGCCGTTATCTGGGTATCAAACGACAAGCTGATTATCAGTAATGTCAGCGGGCAGCGATAAAAGAAAAGCAGGCACAGGATGTGCTGGTGCAAGTGCTGTCAATTCGACTGAATCAACCCCGTATTGGCACGAGAAAACTTCAGTATCTGCTGAACCAATCACGCCCGGCAAAAATAGGCAGAGACAGTCTGTTCGATTTACTCAGAACCCATCATTTATTAGTCAAGCCCAGGCGGGCTTACCATAAAACAACGCATAGTCATCATCGTTTTTACTGTCACCCTAATTTACTCAAAGCCGATCCTAATAAGATAACCCAACGGGGCCGGAAACAAGTGTGGGTAGCCGATATTACGTATCCCTCTGTGAAAACAGGGGAAGCGTACTTAAGTCTGATCACGGATGCATGGTCACGTAAGATCGTGGGATATCATGTTCACGATAACTTAAGAACAGACTCGGTCATTAAGACCTATAAAAATGCCTTAAAAAGTTGAAAATTGATTGAACAATCACGTATTCATCATTCAGACAGGGGGTTACAATATTGTTCAAAACGCTATCAAGAGTTACATAAATACCACGAGATTACCTGTTCAATGACAGACGGTTATGATTGCTATTAGAATGCCTTGGCAGAGCGTGTTAATGGTACTCTGAAAACTGAATTTTTACTCTGCAAACCCACAGACCTGAAAGAAGCGGCGCAAATGGTAAGTTAATCGATAGATATTTATAATCGGTATAGGCCTCATTTAGCCCTAAAATATAAAACGCCCGATGAAGTACATCATCAGGGGTTAAGTAAAATAAGTGTCAACGTATATCAGGACTAGACACCCATCAGAGATAAAGTAAAAACCACTAATCAGATGCATGCCTTTTTGCTGGAGTTTGGTATCAGCCTGCTCAAAGGCGATGCGGTCATTAAGCGATTATCTCTGTTGCTGGCGGAACATGAAATTCCCTATTATCTGAGCCGTTTGCTGATGAAATTACACACCCTCTATCTTTATTTTGTTGAGCAAATAACGGCGCTGGAATCAGAATTAAACTAGTCCATCAAAGCAGACGATACAGCTCAACGCATAATGACAATACCGGGTGTTGGGCCAATTATTGGCAGCTTACTCTCATCTCAGCTCGGTGACGGCAAACAATTTTCGTGCAGCAGGGATTTTGCCGCTTCTACAGGGCTTGTTCCTCGGCAATACAGCACAGGAGGTAAACCTACCTTGCTGGGTATCAGCAAGCGAGGCGACAAAAATTTGCGCAGGTTGCTGGTTCAGTGCGCCCGCGCGTTCATGATGCGGCTTGAACATCAGCAGGGCAGACTGGTTGAGTGGGTTCGGAAACAATTGAGTAAAATGCATTCGAATGTGGTTACTTGTGTTTTGGCAAACAAGTTGGCACGAATAGCATGGGCCATCACCACTCAGCAAAATGAATATCAGGCATGGTAATTCAATATAGTGATTATTAAGAAGTTAAATATAAATTACCCATCTGGTTTTGCGAAGACTGATTATTGATGACATGAACGGCCAGTCGGCCTGATGATAAACCTCAAAAGGAAAGTGGCTCTTTGAAGCCGAGTGCATTTTAAGATTCATCAGGCGAGGCTATCCTTACCTATAGTGACGCCGAATAGATTTAAGCAAGCCAAAAATTCATCAAAGTTAGTGTTGCAAAAATAGGGGTGACCATAGATTTCCTTTGGCGAGGAAGAAGCCTACTATAGCAACTGACGGCCTTTCTCAGAAATTGCACTTATTAGTCGAATCCAAGCCCTTTGCTAATTTTTATTCTATTCATACATACACCAATTGATTGATTTGTTTTTTCTTCAACTTATTTGGCTTCTATTATTTTAATATGACTCGTGATAAATCTCCCATCATAAATATTATGACAGGAAATTTAAACTATAAATGTAGAGTGTACTGAAAACATTTTAATCAAATATGTCAAATCTTGATATTAATTCATAATTATCAATATCAGCAGCTTCATAACTCTCTTCGTCAAACATAAACTTCCAAACTTGAATATAAAAATCCCTAATGGGTATTGTATCTGGTAATAATATTTGAGGAGCCCCAGAATCATAATAACGTATTAGTTTTTCATCACTGGCATAGCAGATTACATACTTAAAGCTTTCTTTGAATCTATATTTCCACGATGTGGAAAATTCATTGTATTCTAAAAATAATAATTCATTAACCAGTCTTTCTATGCTTTTTACATTATTAAGATTTAAGTTTAAGAGATTTTCATCAATATGTGGACCTCCCGCTAATGGGGCCCAGAACATATATATATATCCTTCACTTATTTTTATTTTTTTCATTTATTATCACCAAATTATTGTTCAATTCCGAATATACTATAAATCTTGCCTGTTTTTTTATCAAACCCGGCCCTAACTGTTGAAGTTTCAAAATATTCCTTACCACCTTTTTTATAACCTTCTGAAACAGTCTTACCCATATCAAAATCAACTCTACCTGTTTTATGAATTTCTGGATTATATAAAGGTATAGCTTTTTGTATTGTTTCATATTGATCTTTGTAGGATCGAAATCTAGTAGAATCTGTGGGGTTTCCATTTCTCCCATCAGGTGTATAGCCAGTTTTCGCTCGATATTTCTGTTGTTCCAAAGTTGTACCAGGGCCATGCCGGCGTAAACCATGAACATCTTCAGTCGCAAGCGTTGATTCAAACTCCTGAATCTTCCTCTTATAATATTCCTCACTCTTCTCGGAATTTATTAGGTTATCTGATTTACTACTCAAATAAACATAAATCGCCGGCACATTCGAGGCAGGAAATACCAGAATATAATCGCGAAAATCCTTTTCTTCCGGAACAGGAGTAGTCAGCTTAGTTGGCCCATGTTCCCCTGCATCCGGTATCGGTGTTGACGTGCTATTACCAGCAATTTCATTGGGATCTTGCTGAGGGTTAACGTAAGCCCCATCCCGCCAATCTCTTTGTTCCGGTATCGGAAGCCCCGGCGTTTGCCCTGTTATATTGGGATTAAGTACGGCTACCTTGGCGTTTACACTCGAATTTTGCGGAACAGATTGGTGAATATCATCTTGTGATAATTCACCTGATACAGCATCAAAATACCAAACCAAAGCGGGTGATGAAGCACCATCTTCCCAAAATTCATACCGATTGAATGACTCATTATATTTTACGTGCCGAACCTTAACGTTCTCCATACCGCTGTTCTCACTGGTATGGTAGCCCACTGCGGTCAATTGCTCAGTCTGTGCATCCTCGACAAAACGATAGCGAACACGAGTCGGGGCTGTTCCTTTTTTGTCGGCAATTTTCTTTAAGTTTTCGAGACTCAGTAAGTCACTGTCACCACCATCCCACCAATTGCGTATCATGACGCCTGCTGTTACCAGCAGCGCTTTCACCGCAAACTCATTACTTGTGACTGAACCAGCACGGAACGAATCTGTGTTAGTTTTTTCACTTTGGGATATCAGAAGACGAGTGATTTCTTTATCTAACTCACTGCCTTTATCCATCGTCGAACCCACGGCTACCGCAGTGAGTGCACTTGCACCACTTATTCCCATCCTTGCCAATATCTGAGGCGGCAGAGGAACCATCCCATATGCCGGTTCTATTACCTGCATTTCACCAAAATGGGTATGCGGCTCAGTATCCGTTCCGGCATCAGTACAACCCGCAGGTTGCAAACAGGATTTGGCAAAGACCGGTTTGGCGATGCGGGCAATTTCCAATATATGCCGCCGGTTATGGCTCGGTCTCGCGACAAATCCCGGGTAACTGGGAGCAGGGTAATACCGTGAATCAAGCAGGGCTTCTTGTGTCCAGCCTTCCACTATCGGGGTTGCGTTACTGATTTCCCCCGGCATCAGTTGGTGATAAGCCCCCGTTCCTTTTGCTGTTTCTACCGTCTCAGTAAAGGACTTTTCAATCAACTGCTCCGCCAACTTTTGCGCATCCACATGCAGGATCATCGGCTTCGGCGGCAAATTTTCTTCCCGTAAAACACCCTGACCATCAGTAACGCCACTGGTCTTTACGATGCCATCCCAGCTTTTCAGCGTATAAGGAATGCCACCCAATGGCTTGCCCTGATTATCAGTCAATTGAAATTCCAACCAGTACTTGAATATTTGATGGCAGGACACGCAGTCTAATCTTCCTGTATCACTCATCAATGAAATCCTTTTATACACTTTGTCTTTCAAGTTGCCTCTTGGTTGACTGCGCTCGAGCACTTCGATCATCGTTTTTATAAACAACGGTTATCTATGCTCTCGGGAAGCCCTCCCTTGTCGCTGCGATGCAACTTGAAATCCAGTGTGTATATGTCTATGTCTGGTAGCTTGAAAATAGAACAGGATGCTAAACGATATTGTGGTGAAATTAAAACCAACAAATAAAAAATATTAAATGGATTAGATAAGTAATAATTTGGATTTTAGTATGATTATCTGAATAAACAGATTTGGTGACGGCAGGACATGATGAAAAACTGTATTTTCATTAAATATTTTTAAAAAATAACTACTTTTTCCAACAATCTGAAAATGAGAACTTGCCGCCATATTGTGACTATGTTCACTATTTTTAAACAAGGGAGTTTGGAAAAGGG
Source organism: Xenorhabdus santafensis (assembly GCF_033949405.1). Taxonomy (NCBI): domain Bacteria; kingdom Pseudomonadati; phylum Pseudomonadota; class Gammaproteobacteria; order Enterobacterales; family Morganellaceae; genus Xenorhabdus; species Xenorhabdus santafensis. Next base: position 62,392 of record NZ_VCDN01000075.1, read on the forward strand.
AGGATCACTGTTGTCAATCCTATACAGGATGTTAAGCAGTAATGTTTGCATTCGGACAAAAACTGTACTGCAAAGTGTACCGCTGCGAAGCAATTTGAAAATAATTGGTTATATACGCAATGAATTTCAA
>NZ_VCDN01000076.1:0-13997 GCF_033949405.1 Xenorhabdus santafensis
AAGTGACGAGTCCAGTTTGTTAACCGATTTCTGATTTTCCATAATGGATGCACGGTTTTCCCCGACGCTGGATTTCACTTCCTTGAATGACTGCGCCCATGCTTCTTTTTCATCGGCAAACACGCGGTCAAGTCGTTTAATTTCCGCCTTGTTCTCACCGTCCCGCTTCCACAGGTCAAACGCATTCTGCTGAATGGCTATACTGTTTTCTAAGTCAGCTTCGCCCAGATAACCTATCTGCTCTTCTAGTCGCTTCCCGGCTTCAGTGGTGAGAAACTTATTCCCCAACTCGTCTAAAATTTCCTTGGTGTTATCATTCGGCTCTCCTGCGGCCTCAACAAAATGTGATTTACCAAACTCGTTCACACTGCGAACATAGAACCAATACTTAGTCCCCGCTTTCAGTTGGCTTTTAATCCAGAATTTGGCGATGCCCAAGAAATCCGCTTTTGCCTCAACGTCATTGATATCGATAATCTGGCGTTCGGAAAACCAGAACTCAAATTGAGTATCTAACGTCTTGGGCGCGCTAATGTGAGGAATGGCTTTCAATTCGAAAAAGCCCGGTTCAATATTGACCGTAGAAGGTGCAGCGGGGGCACCAATAACCAGTTGTACTTTGGTTTCATCCCCCAGCATTCCACTGTCATCACGAGCACGGACACCAACCAGATACACGCCAGCATCTAAACCATTAAAGTAATATTCCAGTTCTTTGGTGTTGCCGCGAGAAACCACTTTATTGTCACGATAGACGGCAACATCAAAAGTAATATTCCGGTTAATGGTTGTGGTTGCCCACATGGCACGCGCTTGTACCTGTGAACTATCGAGGATATAGGCAATGCTCAGGCGTTCAATATTAGGCAAGCGAATGACATTTTGTGTTGTTGGGTTATCCTTAAAATTGGCACCATTATCAACAATGGCTTCTTTTTGAGGTTCGTGTTGAATACAGGTGAAATTGTAATTGCCTGTCTTGTGATCTTCAGCAATGCTCATTACCCTGAATAATCGAGTAACCAAGGATTTTTTTGATACCGAGAAAACGCCCCACTGACGTAAGCCCTTGGGTTCATCCTTTAAAGTAATCACATCACCTTTGGCGGATTCGATATCAATTTTGACAAATTTCCCCTCGCTGCCCATGTAAGAGAAATAGCCCGTTTCCTCGTGAGTAAATTCAACAGGAGCATCAAGCTTGACCTCTTTGCCAGAGAAAGAAAGCACTCGTCCACCGACTCGGGCAACAGCAAAACTGTTATCTGCGATTTCAACAATATCACCCGGGATGCAATTAATCCCCTCACCGCCGGCACTGAAGGTGATTGAATCCGTTTCCAATTTTTCAGTTTCGATTATCCATTTGCCGACACGATGAGCCTGTCCGCGGCTGGTGCAGCCAAAGGCCACGACCTTTTTAACATTAATCCCAAATCGCTCTGACAGCTCATCATCTTGAATAATTTCCCTCTCGTTCTTCCAGCCGTTACCCGGGTTAACCCAAGTGACCTCAATTGCAGTGTGCCTGGCTTTCTTTGATGCAGAGCTGTAGTTAAATTTCCCCTCAACGACGTTTGCATTGGTAAATGTCCATGCCGGATCTGATGGCCTGTCCTGAAATGCAGTCAGTTTCAGTCCGTTCCAGACTTGCATCCCTCGAAAGACTGACGCCAAATCATCCAGTACATCACGCGCCTTACGCTGGGTGGCAATGTAAGCGTTACAGGTAAAACGCGGTTCAGTTCCGCCAAAGCCATCAGGCACCATCTCATCACAGTATCGAGCGATGGCATACAATGCGAACTTTTCACAACCAAACGTCCCCATCAGCTTCCCGATGCCATAGCGTGTATTGGTCACTAGGTCGTAGAAAATCCAAGCAGGGTTATTCGTGTAAGCGGGCTTGAATCGCCCTGTCCACACCCCCTTGTATTCACGAGTTTCAGGGTTGTAGTTATCCGGCACCTGAACAATCATGCCGCGAATGTGATAAGTGCGCTTTGGGGTATCGGCAAACAAAGAGCGGTCAATGCGCATCCCCACCACGGCACTATTGGGGTAGCTCATTAAAGTATCAGTGATTTCGGTGTAACTGGCCCAGACTGTACCGTTGCGGAGTTTGTCGCTTTTGCTGTCATCCGTTAAGCGCGATACCCTGATTTGAAATGGCTTCTTTTTGGGGGCGTCAATGGTATGGGACTCCAAATACTGCCCGCTGATTTTAGCCGGGCCTATTTGAATCGTCTTGGCATGCACCCATCCCTCACCATCATTCACGGCTATCGCCAGCTCTACCATGCTGTTGCTTTGGTTTCCCTTGTCGTCTGTTTTCACCAGCGCGCTCACACCCACAGTAAACCTGATGCGATCCACATCCTGATTGGATACCGTTCGGAGAATGGGCGTATCTTTTTTTACTTCAACACTGACAGGGATTTCACTTTCAACAAATGGATAGTCTTTTAAGGGTTCTTGAGATTGAGTGCCTGCGCGCCACTGTACAGTGACGCCATTGATATTAGGGTGTCCATTTTTATCAACAACGGGTGTCCCGTTAATTCTGAAACCATGTAAGCCACCCACTGGCCCGTCTATTTGCCCCTCACTGACCAAATCGACAATTTTTAAAAACTGCTTATTTTTAAGATTATCATCCAGCAATTTGGGTGTGCTGCCACCGCCCCCGCCTTTCGCCATTATTCCGTCTCCAAGCCCTGAGAAATTACATTTGAACCCACAACCATCTCGCCGTAAGCAATTGGCACGGGATAACCCTGTCCAATGCGGTTCTCCAGCGAGTTGAAATAGCTGTTTCCGCTCGTTTTACTTGACCCCATTTCAGGCGGCTGTGGCATCTTCGTTAACATTGAAGACAGCCCCGCACCGATTAAGGCGACACCAGCAATGGCTAACCCTGAAGATAAAGCACCCCATGCAGCAATAGATGCTCCACCTGTCCAGAATGCCGCTGCAATCGCTACAACCCCCAAAATAGCCATGCCAACACCGCCATTTCCTCCTGCACCACCTACCACCGGAACAATAGTGACGATATCGCCATCATGCAGGGGATGGTTCATCCCCACTGGAATATTGGCTTCTGTCATATCACGCCCGGCAATACGCACACGGATATGCCCATCAGACACTGCTTTCTGGAATCCGGGTAACTGATAGCACAAGCACCGGATAGCTTCCGCTGCATCACGCACTTCTAATTCGTAGCGACGGCCAAATCTTCTAAGATGGCCTCCAAGCTGTAACTTGACCATTGTGTGTGTCTCCATATGGAATGGGTGTATTTGAGCCAGTAACCATCGTAAACATCGCGTTTGCTGATACGGTCTGGCCTATGATGGAGGATTTGCTGATTGCCGATATAGATAGCCCCGTGACAGGGTATTTGACTGCCTAGTGTGATGAGAATAATGTCACCTTCCTGTATCTCATCCACTTGTTCAAAGCCTTGGCTGACACCGTTATCGAGATAAAGGTTTTGCCCTTTGTTCCACCATTCATCTTCACGACTGAAATCATCCAACTCGATGTCTGCAAGGTGATAAGCATCCTGAATCAGTGTGTAGCAATCTTGTGCACCATGAATAAACTCACGGCCCAATAATCGGGGAACCGGGCGGAATTTATGCACCCGATCACCACAGGCCAGCCACCATGGCAATCCCGTTTTGAGTTGCTGCTCCCTGTCCCCTGCACTCAATCGAGGCTTGCCGTTTGGGTGACTGTGAACAACGGCTTCAATGTCTGCAAAGCACTCCGCCGTTATCCAGTCATCCGGGTTAATTTCGAAATAATTCTCGGGATCTGGGGAAATATTGCGGCATGGGAAATAGCGTCCACCTGAAATCAGGCCGCACGATTCCCTCACCCCTTCCGCTTTCGCGTGGGCGATAATCTCTTTTTCAATCATAATTAGCCTAGTTTGTTAGCGCCCAGAAAGCAGCCAATGGGCATGGGCTGAGGACGTGGATATCGTTTGAGGCAACCTGTGTATTTTTTGGAGCATCTGTCTTTAAGCGGGTCATTTGTTGGCTGGTCTTTCTCGTCGGCTACGGGCGGGCCATCATAACCGCAATCCGCTGAACGGTATTGCCAACCACAGATATCCGCCTGAATTACACGCGCAGGAATTAAAGCGCCATCCGTTTCACTCGGTAAGGCCAGCACATAAGTCACAAAGTCCGCATTTGAATCCTGTTTCTGCTCTATCAAGTACTTGCTGACCGCTTCACGGGTTGGATCTGCCTGTGGGTTGCCATTGGGAAAATTGACCGCATCCAGATAAATCTCAGGCACTTGATGACGTGTCACGACCGCGCCTAACGCATCGTTGAAGTCCTGATTGATTGCCGTAATAAAGCCGTTAACGTTGGCAAATATCATTTTGGGTCGGGAACTTGGCCCCTTGCCATTCATCTCAAAGCCTGACACTTCAACCGGATAAGCCTCATAGCGCATGCCCTGCCAGATAACCGGCTCCAGCTTGCCATTCATGCCATCATGAAAACGGTAAATATCACCACCAAACGCCGTTAAATCTATTTCATAGAGATTCAGAATTGCGTTCTGACTCAGTTCAGTCACCGCAATCCGCATCTCTTTTGGGATGTCTCTCACGCCACCACCTCCTCAAAGACACAATTGATAGACCACATCACCCGTTGTCGGTTTACTGTCCAAGAACGGCATACAAAGGTGCGTAATTGATTATCGTCACTGGTTAGCCATGTGAACGATTCCACCGCCCCCCTTGCCCGTAGAAACGCATCAATAGCCTTCCCTGTTTCCGTTTTCTCCATAAAGTTAAGTTGGTAACGCTTTAACTGGTTATTAATGCCGTCCTTGATACGCTGTTCGTAACCGTCACCGAACTTAATCACTTTTACGCGTGGCTCATGAGTGACTTCATAGTTAGCTTGAGGTCGCCATTTGAATTCTGGTTTTGTCATATTTCACCCATAAAAAAACCCTCCTAAGAGGGTTATTGAATGTAAAAAACCGCACTAGGCGGCGTTAGAAATGAAAAACCCGCGCGGGGCGGGCTGGTTATTGTTCGCTATTTATCTTATCAAAGATGTCGTGATTCAATTTTTGTACTTCTAAGAAGTTGATAATAAAAAAAATAATTGAATAAATCAGCAAGCCACAAAATAATATGGGAAAGCTAAAATAAATTGTTATTCCTTTAATATCAAACGAATAGCTTGAATCAGGCAGATATTGATTCAGCAAAAGGTAGGTTGTTGCTAAACCAAAATGCACTAAAAAGGAGTTTCTAACATTTCTTAAGCTTAGTCTTATGTCCTGGATGTAATTTTTATTTTTAACACCAGATATATTGAATGTAACTATTAACCCTAACCCGATAGAAAACATGATCCCGGCTACTGTATACAGTGTTGAAATCAAAAAGGAATCCGGTCGCGCATCAACTAAGGATGAGCAACCTACAACTATTACTATGATAAATAGTAAACTAGCTACTTTCCGTTTCATTTTTCAGCTCAATAAGGAATTTGTTCATCTCTTGAAAAACCTGCTGTTCAACAAGTTTACCCGTTTCTGTTACTTCTATGTCAACAGGTTTTATTCTTAAAAGGTCTTTTCCTTTTACTTCTGTTTTGCCATCAGCCCTTTTGAATGAAATGTTATCAAGGTCACTAACCGGCTTCAAGTAAGCTCCAAGTATATTGGCGTATTCATCTTGTGTCATTTTTCTGGGTTTTTTGAATTTTATCAATAACTCAGCTGAGATTAATTGACTATCTTGGATTTGTGCAAAAGTGGTTGTGTTTGACATTACACTACTCAAATAAGCAATGACCGTTTCCGTTAGTTTTATTTTTGTTGATGATTCAGCTAGTTGTGTTGTTTGGCCATTATTATTTATTGCTGTGTTACTAGGCGCTGGTAGGGGAGCTGGATCTCGGACAATAATTGCTTTTATATCTTTCAATTTGGTTTGGTGGTTGACGTCCACCATAGGCGTGAACTCAACAAGCTCGTTGTTTATGAACCAACCAATATATGTCTGTAGGGAGCGTATTGTTTTGTTTAGGGCTAAATTTGTAACTAAAAAATCATTGCTTATAGCGAAATAGTAATGATCTTTACAAATGACGGCGGATTCAATGCCTGTACCTTCGAGTTCTTCCATAGTGAAATTTTTTTTCTCAAGCAAATTATCTGGGATTTGCTCTATATCACTACTTGGCGCAATTCTGAGCATAGTACAAGAAATGGCGTTAGTTTGTTCTGATGTTTGATAATACGAAATTAAGTCTTGTTCTTTTTTGGGATCTTCTGAACTAAGAAGCAAACATCTATCTTTTACCATAGCTGTTTTATTCAGCTTAGTAAGTAGCGAATCTTTAACCTCGCTATGAGATCTAGTGATATCAATATTTTTTATTTTAAATGCTCGTAGTTTAATAGTTCTTGGTTTTTTGGAACGCTCAGTTATGGTATTTTTTTCTTCTTCATTCATTGGTGCCACCTTAAGCAAAACAATTCTTAGCTAGCAGCGAAGGAGTGAGCTATTTTAATTCACTTGCCTTTCAAATCACTTATTCGCCATTGTGTGGCTCGCCATACTAAATCACTTTTACTAATATGTGATCAGAACTTTCTTAATCTGTGAGATGGTAAAGGGATATAATTTTTATATAGCGTTGATGAATTTTAACCATCACTCCCTAAACTCAGAACCTAACCAGCTATTGCCACACAAAAGAAAACCCGCCGAAGCGGGTCTTAATGGCTTTGTATGTTTTACAGTCCGAACCCAAGAGATTGTGCTAAGTCGTATGCCTTTCAGTTTGCCATAAAAAGATCTCTTAGTTCTTTATGGCTGATTTCATTTCTGCACTCTGCAAAACAATCATAGCTTCAAGCTTTCTTGATTGTAAGGCTGTAACTGGCTCCAACTTAGAAGTTAGGAAGTTAATCCTATTAGGCAGCGGAATAGTTAATTCATATAGAACTCAGTAGAAAATAATTATTTGATATTAAAGTAGTTTCAATTTGTTATTTTTCATAATTGCAACTTTCACGATATGTACTAAGATCAAAGTAACCCTAAATAATTTCAAACGACCATAATCACTCGTTAATATATTTGGGTGCAACAGCAAATGTTAATATAACTTTTTGAATCAAATTCAAATAATAATTAAGTAGAGGAATAAATAATTACCTCTAATAAGGAGTAACAAATGGCACTAACACTAACTGCACTTAGCAACTTTCGTTCTGGTTATTCTTCGTCAGTAGAGGCTCAACTAGAAGATAAAATTCTTGGAATAACTATTTCTATACCTGAAGTATGGTTTCATGAAATAGGCGAAAGTAATTTTAAGAAATTAACCCTTGAAGAAATTGAAAAGCAAGCTATTCAGGTGCTCAAAGAGAATGAAGGGTAATCTTGAACATAAATAATTTTACGGCTCATCTAATTTGATGGGCCGTATTTTTATTAATATCCAATTTTCTCAAAAAGACCATCATCTCTCATTTGATTCACCGCAAACTCGGTCATTTTAGCATCAATGATATTGGAAAGCATTCTTGCGTCTTGCTCAGTAACGCCGCCTTGTGTCTTAATTGTGATCTGATTCGTTTGCTGTAGAATCAAAGTCTTACCCCCTCCTCCCATATCCCCATTGCTAATCACTTTACCTCTGTCACCCGGCAATAAATATTGATGACCGTTACTGGCTTTAAGAATTTCTGGCTGGTTATTTTCACCGATACGGTAAGCCCCGTTTGGGCTAACCGGCCCACCATTTTTACGAGCGCCGAGTAATGCAATCATGGCAGGAACCGCAGTTGCCATTGCCATCATCCCGACAGTTGCAGCGCTTCCCATTGTAGCGACGCTGGTTGCAGCGGCAGCAGGTGCCATAGATGCAGTAATACTAGCACCTGTTACTGCTGCCGATGCTGCGGCGGCGGTGTTGGCTGCTTTACCGATGACCATGTTTTTAACTTGCTGCATTCCCATTTGAACCAGGGCACTAACAGCCTCGTTAGTGATGGTTAGTGCTAGGTTACGCATGGCATCATTAGCGCTTTGAGTTCCGGTTAGTAGCCCGGTGATGGCGTTGGCAGAGCGTTGGCCTAGTGCTTCAATAGAACTACCAAGGAACTGATACATCTCATTTTGGTTCTTCCACTGATCCCACTGAGCGGCGGTCATGTCATCATTGAATTTACGGGTTAATTCAGATTTGAGTTGCAGTATTCTTTCATGTTCGCCAATATCATGGGCATTATAGGCATCCAGCAATGCCATTTTCTGAGTGTATTCATTCTGGAGTTGTTGAATGGGGTCGGCTTTGCCCAATAGCCCATCTTCGAAGCTCACAGATGAATCAACTTTTTTGTTAATTTCGTCTTCCGTTTGCTTATTCTTGTAGCGCTCTCTTATCTCTTTTTCGCGCTTATGAAATTCCTCTATCTCAATTAATTCTTGAACTAAAACACGACTCAGATAATCCAACTCTTCATCCATTGTCTTCTTGGATTTCGCCAAAGAATCTTGCTCAAGAAACCATTTTCTGGCTTCTGCATCTTTTTCAAGTTCATACTTCTCTTTAGCGTTTCTTCTGGTCTGTTCAATCTCTTCGGGTGACGATCCTTTCGGCATGGCTTTAGCGGCATCATATTGCGCCATTTTAAGACTGGCTTCCTCGTAACCAGTCTTGAGCCTATCTATCTCTTCTCTCTGTCTGGAAAGTGCGTTAGTAATGTCTTCAGCCTGTCTTTTGGCTTCATCCGCGGCTCTCTTGGCTGCACTTTCTGCATCCCTTGCGGCGTCTTCTCTTTGTTTTTCAGCTTCCTTGAGTTCGTGATTTTTTTTGGTTTCTTCCTCTATCTTTTCTCTCTCATCAGGGGTTGCCTTCAGCTCATCAGCCTTGAATTCTGCGGCTTTCAAGTCTCGCTTTAATCCCTTTTGAGTCCTGAGTAACTCATTTTCATTTTTAAGCTTGGTGATAAAGTCCGCAGCTTTGCTAGATGCCTCATCCAGTGAGCCATTTCTATTCTTGTTGGCGTCTGCGTTCTCATTGGTTAGCGTTGTATTATTAGCAATTGCATCACTGGTACGCTCAATGGCTTCCTTGTAGTTTCCTTTTACAATTTCCATATCAGCAAGAACACCCTTGGCTACCGTCAAATCGCCTTTGAGTTCATCCATTTCTTCTTTGGATTTTCTGGAATATATAAAGCCGCCATTGTTATCAACGTCCCATTGAATGCCACTTACCTTTGTCTTTTGTTTTTCTATTTGCTCCTGTTGTTCGACCAGCTTCCGTTCTAATTCAACTTTATTCCTTTCAAGTTGAGCCTTATTCAGATTTTTTAAATCTCCAGTCAACTTTTCAACAGTAAGAGATAAATCTTTGGCCTCATTCTTTGCGTCTTCCGCTTGTTGATGGAAATAATAAAGCGCTGTTGCTGCAAGCATGACTACGCCAAGCGGCCCACCTAAAAATGCCATCGCCCCCTTAAGTCCATTCATTGCAATACTGGCGGTGTTTGTGGCTGCTGTTAGCCTTGCTTGAGCGACGGCGGCCGCATCTTGTGCAGCTTTGTATGAAGCGGTTGCTGTGGTTGCTGTAGCGCGAGCTGCGGTTAATCTGTTTAGCGCTGCCGCCGCTGCATCAGTTCCCTTTGCGGCGGCATATTCAGCCTCAGCGCGGCGTAATGCCTCAATAGCAGCAACTTTATCCATTTCTGCCTTACGTAATATCATGTTGGCAGCATACAATGCACTTTCGGCCTCTGCTTTATTGGCTTGCGCTAGCACAATAGAAGCCCTGACATTTGTTATTTTTTGGCTGGCTGCTAATGTCATCGCACCAACCATTCTTGACCCCATAACTACAGCTAATGCAGTAGCAGCACCAGCAACCAGATCCATGTTTTCACTGACCGTTACCAGAGTACTATTAAATACCTTAAGAGCCGTCTGAACCGTGGTAGATTGCCCAAAGAACTTGGTCATGTTATTCGCAGCTACTTCTATTGATTGACTCATTGTCGCTGACGTTTTACCGAATTCTTTAGAGATAACCTCTGACTGAGCCAGAAAAGCCTTTGACACAATCTCGGCAGTTAATTTACCTTCTGCTGCCATCTTTCTTAGTTGACCAATATTCACGCCAAGGTGATCACTCAATGCCGCAATTAGGCGACTGCCGTTCTCGGACATGGAGTTAAATTCTTCACCACGCAGGACACCCGAAGCCATAGCTTGCGAGAACTGAATCATGACACTCGATGATTCTGCGGCGGTTGCACCTGAAACAACCAGACCTTTTGCTACAGTTTCGGTGAGTTTTGCCACATCATTTGCCGACATACCATAGCTACGTGTAGCTCTCTCAAGGCGACCATATAATGCAGCAGTGCCATCCAAACCAGCACGGGAATTCTGGGCGATATTAAAGACACGCTCAGTCACTTCTGCCAGAGTTTCATTTGCTTTAACGGCGTTAACCAACTTGTTATTAGCCACAACCCAAGCGTCGGCATAACTGGCTATCTTTTCGACGGACAATGCTGCTGTTACTGCTGTAGCAGCCCTTGACAGGCTTAATAATGCTTTTTCAGCTCCCTGCACTGAGCGTCCAGTTTGGTTAAAACGCTGCTCCACTTGTCCTAAGCGTGAATCTAGTTGCCTTTGTGTAGATAGTAATTGTGCAACATCCATTGAGACTTGATAAACAATGTTTCCTACTTGATGCTCTGCCATTTTATATCCTCTTTAAAAAAGAAAACCCCGCCAAGTGGCAGGGTTTGGATTATTCTTTTGGTGATTATTCAAACAAGTCTTTTGCGTCGTCAGTGTCAAACTGAATTCTCATTCTTTTGTCATACTTCACAACGGCGGCGTTTATATTACCTTTTCTATAAATGCGGTATTCAGCTTTAACGCAATCAGGATCTATGAGGCACTTATATGGAGTTTCTTTCACTGCCGCCTCATTTGTCACTTTATTTTCTGTTGCTATCGGTTCGCCTAGTATTTGTTGAGTGTAACTAGAAAGAGAGTCATATTTTGATTTAGATTCATTATCCACATACGCATAGATGCCAAATATCTTTCCATTATGGTGCATAACATGATATTCAGCATCACTCCCAGCATCTGGATTGGGTGCTCTTTTTAATTTGGCATCAACAATATATTTTTCAGACTGCTCAAGCTTTATCTCCTCTACCAAGTTTTGCTTGGCAAGGTCATCAAAGTTACTACCTAATTTTATACCAAAGACAGCAGGTGAATCGTCACAGCCTGATAATAAAAAACCGCATATAAGGGCGAATAATAATCTCTTCATTATTATTTCCCATTATCAGATAAGCATTTTTCTATAATTTCTTTTCTATTCCATTCGACAGGAACAGCCCCAAGTGTTGTTTTGTAAAATTTAACATTTGATCCATTAGCAGAACTTTTTACATCTGCAAACATGACATCATTGACAGTAAATATAGTAATTGTATTGCCAAAATATTCGGTATGAGTTGTATTATCTCGCTCTAATAAGACTCTTGTATTCGTCCATCCATTATATATACACCCAGCAAGCTCTTTTGCTGTCTTGCTACTATTCCCTTCAAAATTCGGAGTCTTATTTCTGGCTTCATTAGGCGTTGCCAAGCAACCAGATAATATCAATACTAAAAAAGAAACTCCGGCTATCAATAACTTCCTCATCACAATCCCTCATCGTTAAATTTTCCTGATTGTAGTCCACTTACCCCGCAAAGTTGAGCAAAATAACAGCTACATAGGTCACTATTTCGAAAATGAGAAATGTCTGAAACACTTAAATTGAGGGTCTCGATATAAGCCAGATAGCATAAAGCCCCATCACGGGGCTTTTTTGTTGTAGTTAGGTGGTAGAGCATCAATCAAAAGGCCAATAGCTTTTTCAATAATTTCGGATTGCTGACTAATTTTCATGAACCTGTCGGTTTCTGAAAGTTTTAATGAGTTGCGTAGTTCAGCTTCTTCTTTTTTTAGCCTGTTAATTTCTTCGTCTTTTTCCTCTATGGATTTAGTTTTTCTCATTAGCTCGGCAATATAGTCGTATATATCATCTTTGTATATATTGCCTCTATTTTTTTGAGTAGAAACAATAAGCGTCTCTATTTGTTGATATTTTTCCAACCTAAAAAGAATTTCTTGTTGCAAGCTCCTTGCTGAAGTCTGCGCCTTATCTTCTAGGTTACTCCTCATTTCTGGTGGCATCCTTAGCGGGTATGGTGCTATGCGTGACATTATATTGACTCCTTATGATTCATACTAACAAGTTTAATTAACAAACATCAACTTGACAATGGAATCCATAGGATCCATACTTCGACTGTGAAATCTAATTTCAAGGAGAAAAAAGGAATCATTATGAGTCATAAACAAAGAATCCCCCCTTATCCTTTAAGAATGCCACCTGAAGTCAGAGCGTGGTATGAAGAGGAATCAGGCAAAAGCGGACGCTCTCTAAATGCTGAGATAGTGAAAATACTAAAAGACAGAATGAATAGAGTAGCAGGACAACGGAAGAATGCAGCGTAGAAACAACGAAGCCCCAACTGCTTTGGGGGCAGTTAGGGCCTCTGAGTGTTATTTACCGTGCGAGATAAACAACTTAGCCATTGTAACGAATGACAATTCAATTTTCCAGAACACCTGCAAGTGTTCTAACAACAGGAAAACCAGCAGTTTGCCGTTGCTGGTTTCCATCAGACTACTCTATGGAGAGTTTTTAATGACTAATAATAATGTAGCAAATAGCTTCAATTTTGTCACCGAAAAAACCATTGACACCCAGCAGTTGTTGATTCTTGTGAACCAAACACGTCAAGAGTGCAATGAAAAGCCAATCAGAAATAACGACTTCTTAAATAGAGTCAAGGATGAACTTAATGGAGAGTTTTACGAAACTTTCGTAAAACCTTCTGGTGAAGCTGGCGGTAGGCCGATTGAAGTAATCGCAATGAATATCAAACAGGCTCTTCGTGTTGCTGCTCGTGAATCAAAGGCGGTTCGCCGTTCACTAGTCGATAAATTGGAAACTATGTACAACAGCAAGCCAACAACACCAAATGAAATTATTGCAGCTATGGCATTGGCAAATGTTGAGCACGATCGCCGCATCGCTATTGTAGAACAGAAAATGGAGCATATGGAGCAAGGAACCATCCCTGTTGGCTACCAAGGTTACAGCTACCTGAAAGCCACTTACGGGCTGAGTGATGCTAAAAGCAGGCAGTTAGTCATGGCTTGGTCAGTGCCTCACAAAAAAGTCCCTCATGTTGCACCGGGTGGGCAGGTTACTCAGATGGCTGTAGTGCATGAAGAATCATTCGAAAAAGCCTTGCGTCAAATGATGATACAAGCAGAGCAACGTGGTTCATGGTGGTATCACCCTAAGCTGGGTAGGTTTTCAGCCACAGATTTGAAAACAGAAGTGGCTTAGTACTTGATTGCCAAGGAAGGCGAGCCAGCTAAATTATCACATTGCGAAACTAATGTAATCATTCAATTAAATAATTGAACAAGTTTTCGAGGTGCTTCCCAAATTCACAATACGAATCTTTACAAAAAGTAACAGTCACGTAATAAATAGTATCGCGTTAAAACAGCGAAGCCCCGAACTACTGGTAATAGTTTCGGGGCCTCTTATACAACGTCTACCATCCCACGAAGGAGTTTAGACATGACTATTATAACAGTTAACGAATTAACTAAACACTCCCGCTCAGTAGAACATATGATCGCCATCATGCACAACAGCATTCCGGTTATTACTACTGAGATGTTGGCCAATGTTTATGAAACTGATGCGATTAGAATCCAGCAAAACCACACAAGAAATGCTGACAGATTCACCGAAGGGAAGCATTTCTTTAAGTTAACTGGTTTATTTCTAAAAGAATTTAAGAACAGACTATCTTTAAGCGAG
>NZ_VCDN01000077.1:0-2187 GCF_033949405.1 Xenorhabdus santafensis
GAGCTAATCGCCCACTTCATGATGACTATAACGACATCTATACCACTGAGTTATGATTGGTGGGCGATACCAGATTCGAACTGATGACCCCCTCCTTGTAAGGGAGATGCTCTACCAACTGAGCTAATCGCCCAATCATAAAATCATTTTTTACTGCTTTATCAAGTGCTTATCACTACGGTTATCTTTGCCATATCAATCACAGATTATCTCTGAAATGTATGGTGGGCGATACCAGATTCGAACTGATGACCCCCTCCTTGTAAGGGAGATGCTCTACCAACTGAGCTAATCGCCCCGTCGTGATGGAGTCGCATTATAGGGATAGTTCGAGGTGAGTCAACGGTTTTTATTACGAAAACTATCGTTCGTTGTAAAATTAAACAGAATGAAACAATTATAATCACGCTGGGGTAGCATTTAATCAATATCTTTTGGCTTTTCTCAATAACCTACCGTTAACGCCATTGAGGAATTGAAGTCCAGTGATAAAATACCCCCCACTATTGTTACATCAATCATCCAAAACGTTATCTAAAAAGAGAAACGTAATTAAGGCAATTCCTGATGAGTAAAATTAAAACCCGTTTTGCACCAAGCCCAACTGGCTATCTTCACGTTGGTGGTGCGCGTACCGCTCTTTATTCTTGGTTATACAGCCGCCACAATAAAGGTGAGTTTGTTCTTCGTATTGAAGACACCGATCTGGAGCGTTCCACTCAAGATGCCATCGACGCAATTATGGACGGGATGAACTGGTTAAATCTAAATTGGGATGAAGGCCCATATTATCAGACCAAACGTTTCGATCGTTATAACCAAGTTATTGATGAGATGCTGGAACAAGGTACAGCTTACCGCTGTTACTGCTCCAAAGAACATTTGGAACAACTGCGTGAAACTCAGATGGCAAATGGTGAAAAGCCACGTTATAACGGGCATTGCCGTGATAGCGATTGCCAGCACAACCATGATGAGCCACATGTTGTGCGTTTCCGCAATCCACAGGAAGGTTCTGTCATTTTTAATGACAGCATCCGTGGCCCAATTGAATTCAGCAACCAAGAACTGGATGATTTGATTATTCGTCGCACCGACGGCTCACCGACTTATAACTTCTGTGTGGTAATTGATGACTGGGATATGGAAATTACTCACGTTATTCGTGGTGAAGACCATATTAACAATACGCCGCGTCAGATTAATATCCTGAAAGCCCTAGGCGCTCCAGTGCCAGAATATGCACACGTATCCATGATCCTCGGTGATGACGGTAAAAAACTGTCCAAACGCCATGGCGCGGTCAGTGTGATGCAGTATCGCGACGACGGTTATCTGCCAGAAGCGCTGCTGAACTATCTGGTACGCTTGGGCTGGTCACATGGCGATCAGGAAATTTTCACCGTTGAAGAAATGACGGAATTATTCAGCCTGGATGCTATCAGCAAATCTGCCAGTGCATTCAATACTGAAAAGCTGCAATGGTTGAATCATCATTACATCAATACCCTGCCAGCAGAAAAAGTTGCTGTGCACTTGGCATGGCACATTGAACAGCAAGGCATTGATACCCGCACTGGCCCAGAATTGGTTGATTTGATCAAATTGTTGGGCGAACGCAGCAAAACACTGAAAGAGATGGCTGAGTCTTGCCGTTACTTCTATGAAGAATTTGCAGAGTTTGATGCCGATGCAGCGAAAAAACACTTGCGCCCTGTTGCTCGCCAGCCTCTGGAAGTCGCCCGTGCCAAACTGGCGGACATTACTGAGTGGACACCAGAAAATATCCATCATGCCATTCAGGCAACCGCTGACGAATTAGAAGTAGGTATGGGCAAGGTTGGTATGCCACTGCGTGTTGCTGTCACAGGCGCAGGACAATCCCCAAGTGTTGATGTAACAATTCACGCCATCAACCAAGCTCGTTCTTTGGCTCGAATTGATAAAGCGCTGGCTTATATCGCCCAACGCGAAGCTCAATAAGCTACCATTGAATAATTTGATATAACATAATAAAGGCACTCAACTTATCGCAGTGTCTTTATTTTTATCATTTGAATTAACCATTGATGGCTTTTTCGGCACTTACACAATGAATATTAATGAACCCATTGACAGAGTTCTCCGGGTCTCATATGATTCGCCCCGTTCTACAGGATTTTGATTTGGGGCTATAGCTCAGCTGGG